>JBEBSO010000158.1:0-7626 GCA_040394275.1 Telluribacter sp. | reverse complement strand
TTTATCATGACAAAAGCCAGGCTTCCCTGGCTTTTGTCATGATAAAACAAGATTATTTTTTAGGAACCAGCTGGAGCTCCCGGATGTCAAGCATGCCTGCTTTCTGCAGGGAAGGGTCCGGCTTAAAAGCGATGACCTGCCTGCCTTTGGCCAGGGTCGCCTCCCCGATTTTTTCCTTTTTGAATACTTCCCACGAACCGGTGCTCTTTACTTTGCCCGTCATGACGGTTTTACCGTTGGCTTCCACTATATACGGGTTGCCTGCCGAGCCGTCCGACACCGACCACTCCATATAAACGTCATAGACGCCGGCTTTTTTTACATCTGCTTCCCACTCCACATGATCGGCTTCCGTAAACCATCCGAAGGCTTTCCACTCCGGCATGTACTTGATTTTGGGGCCGGTACCTTTGCCGGACTGGGCGGCGAGCGTCAGCGAGCCGTCCCTGGCCGCTTTGGTCAGCGCAGGCTTGCCCAGGAAGGTCTGCTCATAGCTTTTCAGCGGGGTGAGCTCCACTTTTCTGACAAACATTTCCGCTCCTTCCGACTGGATCTGGATTCTTCCGCGCCTGGGCTTCACATCAAATGCCTGGTTGACCAGCTGACCGTTGAGGAACAGGTCGATTTTGTCGTCGAAAGCGTAGATTTCCATCCGGTTCCATTCACCTACCGGCTTCTCTACATCGTGCTCACCGCGGAAGTCCAGCACATCCTCCCATTTCGGCGATCTGGCAAACCAGTTGATGCGTCCTCCGTGTATGGTGGCGGGCTGGCCTCCGGACTGGTAAAGGTAGGCGCCTCCCTGTTTGGAGGCCGCAACGTTGGCGGTCATGGCGAACTTTTCGGAGTTGTCGCCTACAACGAGGAAATCGCCGGTGCCGCCTTCGATGATCTGGCATTCGAGCGAATGCATCCATACGCCTCCGTAGCCGCCGTCTTTGCCGGTCGAATGGATCAGGACGCCGTTGTCACGGGCTCTTTTTTCCCTCGGGGCCCAGGTCTTGTCTCCCCATTTGAAGTCGACCACCAGCTTGTAATTTTCGAATTCTTCGTTGGTTGTGATACAGCCATAGATCTCGCCGGAAATATGTATCAGTCCGTCTTTAACAGTAAATACGTTGGTCGGGTCATTGTCTTTTCCGGTGGTCTTCAGAAACTTGTACCATCCGTCGAGGTTTTTTCCATTAAAAAGAGCTATGGGCTTGGAGCTCGATTTCTGGGCAGATACGGACGGAGCCGCCAGTATCATGCATACCAGTAAAAATCGTGAAACTGCACTGAATAATTTCATATAACATATAATTAAATGAGTAAATAATTAAAAGGCTGGCGACTTGTTGTCTTAATGTTTTTTTTGGAGGTAAAAATAGGAAATTTTTGAAGAGCCCGGATGCCGATCCGGTAATTGCCGCAAACAGCTGCCGCATTTTAAGCATTTCCGGAGCCGGTAAATAAAAAGAGCGGTTTTTGATGCCGGGGTACAGGCCTGAAAAGCGGATGACGGACAAAAAGCAGGAGCGTATAGCGGTTATGGAAGTTTTAAGTTCTACTTTTGCGCCGGTGTGCCGGGTACGGATTTGATCTTGCCGTCCCCGCGGACCGGCGCTGTATGTGCAGAGTTCGACAATTTATGCCACAAAAACGACATTTTGCCAATCTGGACGGAGTCAGGTTTATCGCCTCATTTCTTGTCCTGTTTCACCATATAGAGCAGATCAAATATGCGCTGGAGCTTCCCAATATCTACAGCTGGCCGGTGGTACAGCACGCGGGCCGGTTGGGTGTAGGCCTTTTCTTTGTGCTGAGCGGGTTCCTGATTACCTACCTGCTGGTCCAGGAAAGGCATAACTACGGGAACGTCGCCGCGCGTAAATTTTACCTGCGCAGGATCTTCCGGATCTGGCCCATCTATTTTTTATTGGTCCTCTCCTCTTATTTCCTGCTGCCGCATCTTCCCGTTGCGGGCTTTCTCGGCACGGGCGATTCCCTCGGGGAGCATTACTGGGAACGGCTGTTTTTCCTGGCCATCGTTCTTCCCAACTACGCTTTCGTGCTCTATGAGCTGCCCTACTGGTGCGCGCAGGCCTGGTCGATAGGCGTGGAGGAGCAGTTTTACTACCTGTGGCCGTGGCTTTTCAAGTATCCCGGGAAACGGCTGCTGATCCTGGCGGTGTTTCTCGTGGTTTCGTTTGCGCTGCTGGCCGTTGGCATCTACTTTTTGCATGTGCCCGGCGAGGTGCAAATGGCTAAGGTCATCACTTTTTTCGGCCAGTTCCGGATTCACATTATGGCGCTGGGCGGCCTGGCTGCCCTGGCGGTATACCACGATCGCCGTCAGCTGCTCGATTTCCTGTTTCGCCGTGACATGCAGCTTGCCGTGTATGCCCTGGGGCTCGCTTTGTTTTTTTCCGGCGTTCATTTTTCGGGATTCATGGAAGGGTACGCGGTATTTTTTACTTTTTTTATACTCAATGTCTCCAGCAATCCCCGGTCTGTGATCCGGCTGGAGTTCAGATGGCTGAGCTATCTCGGCAAAATTTCCTACGGCCTGTACCTTTATCATGTCGTGGTGACGGTGGTTGTCATCAATCTGCTGCTGCGGTACTGGCCGGATGCCGGCAGCGGGAGTTTCCAGGTTGTCCTGTACCTGGCTGCTGTCGCGCTGTCGGTGCTGGTTTCCGCGCTTTCCTATGCGTACCTGGAAAAGCCTTTGCTCCGCTACAAAGACCGCCGTTTCGGCAGATAAGTTACCTGAGCTCCGACATCGTATAATACCGGAGGCCGTGTTGCCGGGTTTCGCGGAGGATGGTCTCCAGCAGGCTCACCCTGAAGCCGTATAGGCCCGCTGCGGGGTGGGGCGGCAGGGGCTGGTGCCCGAACAGCATCAGGACGGAGCCTTCTTTTTTTGCTTTCCCGAGCGCGTCGGCTATTTCCTGCCCGGACAGGTTGCTCTCCGTATCGATTTCCAGCGCCGGCAGGTTTTTGCGGCCGTCAAACCGGAAATAGATGTGGGGCATGAATTTTGGCGGGATATGGTAGAGCCTGATGCCCTTCAGGCTGCGTTCGGCCTTGGCCACCCCCCTTAAATTGACAAAGCCGTAGGCCAGCAATGCGGAATCACTCTTTGCCGTGCGGCTGCCCCCGGGGTGGGCGTAGGACGTCGGGCGGAACCCATGGCGGTGCAGAAAAGCCAGGCCCGGCTTTATTTCCTTTTCCAGGTATCCTGCTACGCCGTAAGCATCGACAAGCAGCGGGGCGCTGCTGTGCAGCGTGCCGTGAAAACCGATCTCATGACCCTCCGAGGCCAGCTCCCGGAGCTGTGCGATCTGCGCTGCGGTCAGCGTATCGCCGGTAATGTAAAAGGTAACCCTGGCATTGTATTTCCGGAAGAGGGGCCGCAGCTGGTGCCATTCATTGATAAACCTGTCGTCGAAAGAGAGGGCAATGCCGCCCGGACGGCCGGTCTCCGGGTTGTTCGCGCACCCGGTCATCCAGGCAAGAAGCGCTGCCAGCATAAAGCCGGCCGGGAGGCGGAGAGATGACGGGGTTTTGGGAGTCATGTTTTTATGAAAGCAATATACGGACAAATTTTTGTCGGATGATTTGTGTCTTAATTGTATACAATTTTGTGCTTTTGTGAAAATGAGGGTTTCTTATGGAAGAGTACGACCTTTATAAATATGTTTTATTTGGTAAACATAATTAAAAGGTATATATTATTATTGCCATGGAAAATATCAATCCTGCCTGCAGGGTGTCTTTAATTTAATTTTTTCTGGAAAAAGTGAAATTATCAAACATTGTTAGCCTCCTGGTATTAGTGTGCCTGTTGTTCTATTGCAAGAGCAGCAGGCCTTCCGGGACAAATTCATCGACCGGACCGTCGGTTGATGGTAAGAATAGCCTCCCGGACTACACCGTTTCTCCTGTTTTGTCTCCCGAAGAGTCTCTCCGCCGGTTTACCCTCGAAGAAGGAATGGAAATCAGCCTGGTTGCTGCCGAGCCGCTGGTCAATACCCCCGTGGCCATGACCACAGACCTGAAGGGGCGGCTTTGGGTGGCCGAAATGGCCGGATACATGCCGGATACGCTGGGTACGGGCGAAAACATCCCCAACGGGAAAATCGTGATTCTTGAAGATACGGACCGGGACGGCGTGATGGACAAGCGAAGCGTCTTCCTCGATTCCCTGGTGCTTCCGCGTGCCCTTTGCCTGGTGGACAACGGTCTGCTGGTGGCGGAGCCTCCGCGGCTGTGGTACTACCGGATGGCAGGCGACAAACCTGCGGGGCGGGTCCTGGTTGACACCGCTTACACGGTGGGCGGCAACGTCGAGAGCCAGACCAACGGCCTCCTGCGCGGGCTGGACAACTGGATTTACAGCGCCAACAGCCCCAAACGGTACCGGAAGAAAGGCGACACATGGGTGACCGAGCCTACCTATACCCGGGGGCAATGGGGAATTACCCCGGACGACGAAGGCAGGCTTTATTATAACAATAACTCGGCGAACGTCCTCGGCGATTATTTCACTCCCGGCTTCGGCGGAATCTACAACCAGTATCAGAAGCGGCTCAACGGGTACAATGCGGGGATCGTCAACGACAAACGGGTGTACCCGATCCGTCCCACACCGGGAGTAAACCGGGGCTACAGGGAGGGGATCCTGGACGACAGCCTCCGGCTGGTGAGCTTTACGGCGGCCTGCGGGCCCCTGTATTACCGCGGCGGGCTTTTTGGCCCGGCCTATGCCTCCAATGTATTTGTAGCGGAGCCTGCGGCCAACCTGATCAAGCGCAATGTGGTTTCGACGGAGGGGTACATAACAAGCGGCAGGCAGGCCTATGAAAAGAAGGAGTTCCTGGCGAGTACAGACGAGCGGTTCAGGCCGGTGAGCCTGTATGACGGGCTGGACGGGGCCATCTATGTGGTGGATATGTACCGGGGGATCATCCAGCACAAGGATTTCATTACACCTTATCTCAAGGAAGAAATTGCAAAGCGAAAGCTGAGTGTCCCGCTCAATTACGGCCGGATATATAAAATCAGGCCGGCGGGTAAAAAATCTTATCCGGCGCCCGGGGCGGACACACCGGCTGATCTTGTATCGCTCCTGGGACATCCCAACGGGCTGATCCGTGACCTGGCCCAGCAGAAACTCATCGATAGCCGGGCGGAGACAGCGGCTCCGGCACTGCGGGAACTGATCCGTTCCGGGGGCAACGATATCCGGACCTCTCACGCGCTCTGGACGCTGGAAGGACTCGGAATGCTGAAGGCGCAGGAGGTAAGCGGCCTATATAAATCCACGTCCGGGGTACTGAAAACCCAGGCGTTCAGCCTGACGGCGTCGGTTATCGGGAAGGACAATTACAGGGATTTTGTCAATCGCTGGCAGGAGATGATCGGTAAAGACGACACGCTGTATTACCCCTACATAGCCTTTTCTGCCCGGTTGATTGACAGGTATGACAAGCCAGCCGCCCGCAGGCTCCTCCGTGAGCTGGCCGGAAAGCAGCCGGACAATCCTTACCTGGCCTCTGCCATTGTAAACAACCTGGAAGGGGAAGAGCAGAAGTTCAGGGAAGAGCTGACGGGCGCCGCCGCCCGCCCGGGTTCATCCATCAGCCGCCACCTGGTCTCCGCTGTAAATACGGCGGCCAACCTGAAGCTGACGAACGATCCTGCCTGGGTGACGAAGACCTATCCGAAGGGTGCGGAAGTGTTCAGCACGACCTGCCAGCCCTGTCATGGCACAGACGGAAACGGTGTGCAGAACCTGGCGCCTCCCCTCAACAAATCGGAATGGGTGGTCAGGGATAAAAACCAGCTGATCGCCATCGTGCTGTACGGGCTGACGGGGCCGGTCCGGGTCAATAACCACCTCTACCAGGCGCCCGAGATTTCGGCGGACATGCCCGGGATGGTCAACAACCCGGAGATGACGGACGAGGTACTGGCCGAATTGCTGAGCTTTATCCGGAAATCCTGGCAGAACAATGCCGCCCCGGTGCGGAGCGCGGATGTGCAGCTGATCCGGAAAAAATATGCAGGCCGTCAGAAAGCGTTTACAACGGCGGAACTGGAAAGATTCTGACCCCCTGCGCCCGTGAAGTGGGAATATTGAGAGAATGAGTTAGATTTTTCTGCCGGAAGGCGGGAGGTAATGTTGAAAATAAATGCTATTATTGGCTTTTATAACAATTGAACAATAGCCTGGCTGACAGATCAGTCCAGGCAACCTTCGTGGTCCGGAGGCCGCTGTTGCCGGTCAACGGCTTCCCGTTACCTTGTTGAGGTGGGAATAAATAGCTGAACCTGGTGTTCTATAGTTGTTTAGTTCCAAAGTCATTTTTGTTCTGTAGTTAAACTTTTCGAACTTTTTACAAATGAAAAACAATTGCTCCAGCTCCTTTAAAAACAATGCTGAAGAGCCTGCGCCGGTCGTTGACAGCAGGCGCAGCTTTCTCAGGAAATCATTGGCAGGATACAGTCTGCTCACCCTGGGCGGGGTGCTGCCGGGTTTTACTCCGAAAAGCTACGGGCGCATTCTGGGTGCGAACGAAAAGGTACGTGTGGGCATGATGGGAGTGAATGCCAGGGGGCTGGCGTTGGCCGGCAACTTTGCGGCGCAGCCCAACTGCGAGGTCATTTCCGTTTCGGATGTGGATTCGAGGGCCGCGTTGAAATGTATTGAAAGAGTAACCAAGACGCAGCACAGCACGCCCCGGAACCAGCCGGATTTCAGGAGGGCGCTCGAGAACAGGGACCTGGATGCGCTCATCGTCGCTGCGCCCGATCACTGGCATGCGCCGGCGGCGATCCTGGCCTCCAAAGCCGGGAAGCACGTTTATCTCGAAAAGCCCTGCAGCCACAACCCGAACGAGGGAGAGCTGCTGGTTGCCGTACAGAAAAAGTACAGGAACGTGATCCAGATGGGGAACCAGCGCAGGTCCTGGCCCAATGTGATGCAGGCGATAGCCGAAGTGCACAACGGGACCATCGGCCGGGTTTATTTTGCCAAGAGCTGGTATACCAACAAGAGGGACTCCATCGGCACGGGAAAGACCGCCCCGGTCCCGGAATGGCTCAACTATGAGCTCTGGCAGGGCCCTGCTCCGCGGCGACCCTTCAGGGATAACCTGGTGCATTATAACTGGCACTGGTTCTGGCATTGGGGAACGGGTGAAGCGCTTAACAACGGTACCCACTTTGTCGACCTGATGCGTTGGGGGCTGCAGGTAGATTATCCTACCAGTGTTTCGTCCGGGGGCGGCCGGTTTCATTTCAAGGATGACTGGGAAACCCCGGATACGCAGGTGATCAATATGGATTTCGGCGACAAAGGCTCCATGTCGTGGGAAGGCCGGAGCTGTCAGCCCTTCGGTATCGACGGCGTTTCGTCAGGGATTATTTTCTACGGCGACAAGGGCGCGCTCTTTACGGACGGGGGGAAATCCTACCGGGTGTATGACATGGACAACAAGCTGGTGAAGGAAGTCAAGGACAATTATAAAATCGATCCGCTCAACCGTACGGATCCCGCCAAAAACCTCGACGCCCTTCACATCCAGAATTTTTTCGACGGCATTAAGAAGGGAACGCCCCTTGCGTCCGATATTGTCA
>JBEBSO010000157.1:0-7637 GCA_040394275.1 Telluribacter sp. | reverse complement strand
CCGGGTGCTGTCTGAACTTGATATCACTGAAATAACTTGAAATAAAACACATGAATCGTGTAGTAGTAACAGGCATAGGCGCCCTCACTCCCATCGGAAATAATGTAGCCGAATTCTGGAATGCGATGAAAGCAGGCGTTTCCGGGGCAGGACCTATCACAAAATTTGATGCTTCCAGGTTCAAAACGAGGTTTGCCGCAGAGCTCAAAAATTTTGACCCTCATCAATTCGTCGACAAACCAGACGCCAAAAGATACGACCTTTATACGCTGTATGCCCTGGTCGCCGTAGAGGAGGCCGTGGCAAGCGCAGGCATTGACTTCGAAGCACTCGACCGCAACCGGATCGGCGTCATCTGGGGCAGCGGCAACGGGGGCATGGGTACCTTCCAGGAGCAGGTCAGGGAGTATGTAGAGGGAGACGGTACGCCGCGGTTTAACCCCTTCTTCATTCCCAAGATGATCCTTGACATCGCTTCCGGCGTCATCTCCATCAAATACGGCCTCCGGGGAGTCAACTTTGCCACGGTATCGGCCTGCGCTACCTCCAACACGGCCATTATCGATGCCTTCAATTATATCAAATGGGGCAAAGCAGACATGATCATTACCGGCGGATCGGAAGCGGCGATCATTGAAAGCTCGATCGGCGGATTCGGCGCTGCAAAGGCCCTGTCTACCCGCAACGAAAGCCCCGAAACCGCTTCCATGCCGTTCGATGTAAAGAGAGACGGCTTCGTGATGGGTGAAGGGGCAGGCGCCATCATACTGGAGAGCTACGACAGCGCCGTCGCCAGGAACGCAACCATCCTGGCCGAAGTGGCAGGCGGCGGAATGGCCGCAGACGCCTACCACCTTACGGGCACGCACCCGGAAGGCGAAGGGGCCTACCTGGGCATGACGGAGGCGCTCCGCGATGCGGGCATACAGCCCTCCGACATCGATTACATCAATGCGCACGCCACCTCGACCCCCATGGGAGACGCCAGTGAGCTGATCGCGATCAGCAAGGTATTCGGCGCAGCGGACGGGCTGAACATCAGCGCGACCAAATCCATGACCGGTCACCTGCTGGGTGCCGCCGGGGCCGTAGAGGCCATTGCCTGCATCAAGGCGATCCTGGAAGGCGTCGTCCCCCCCACCATCAATACCACCGAAGTGGATCCGGAATACGCAGACCGGTTCAACCTGACCCTGGGCAAGGCACAGCCCAAAAAGATCAACTACGCCATGAGCAATACTTTCGGCTTCGGCGGTCATGTTGCCACGTCGATTTTCAAAAAGTTCAACGGTTGACAATGCGCCGTTAGCACCGGCGCCACAGGCTGTCTGCTAAAAAGGTTCGGGGAATGACTTTATCAGGCCCGGACCCGTCGCTGCAAATCCGGAAGCCGCCGGGCAGCAATGCGGCCGGAATAGGAAGCCGGGAGCTGCGGAGCTTCTTTCCGGGGAAGCTCCCCCAGGAACAGAATATAATTTGGAATCCGTGTTATATATCGCACCAATACAAAACAAAATATCGAAACGAGATTAAAAAGGAAAAATAAAGGCAAATTATTACGAATTTTCAAATTAATATTCGGAATTCTATTCAAAGCCACTCAGACCGGCGTAATCTCAAGCACATAAAACGCCAGGGGTTCGAGCATAAACCCGACCCCCGTTCCGGTCACCTCGTCTCCGCGCAGGGTAAAGGACAGCACCTGCTCCGGGAAAACCTCCCTGAAGCGGTACAGCGAATCATGCCGGTGGCCCAGCTTTTCGCACCAGGCGTGATCCGGGATACGGACGGAAGTCCGGAATGCCCGGTGCCGGTCGAAGTTGACTACGAAAAGCAGCTGCTGACCTGCGGTATACCGCAGGTAGCTGTATATCCTTGACCGGTCATACCCCGTATCCTGGCGGTCTATGTTGGCGTACTGCAGATCGTAAAATTCTCCCGAACAGACCGCTTCGCTGCTTAAAACAAAGCCGTTGAGCTTCCCGTAAAAATCACGCAGCTCCCGTTGCCCGGCCGACATCCCGGCGCCGTCGTACCGGCCGCCGTTTACCCAACCCTGTAGCTCGGGAATACTCCAGTAGTCGAAAAGCGTGGTGCGGCCGTCGTCCCCCTGGAACCCCTCTGCTCCTTCGGCGCGGACCCCCAGCTCCTGGCCGGAATAGTACATGACAGGCCCGCCGTGCAGCGTGGCGCTCAACAGCATCGCCGGCAGGGCGAGGAACGGGTCGCCTGCAAAAAAGCGGGAGGCGATGCGCTGCTCGTCATGGTTTTCGAGAAATCTCAGCATACGGGAGGAGAAATCCCCCGATTCTTCCTGCCAGACCCGGGTAATGTCCTCTACTGTTCCGCCGCCGCAGATCAGCCGCCGCATTGCATCGTACAGACCGACTTTATCGTACAGGTAGTCGAACCTCCCCTCAAAAAGATAGGTGCGGTAAGCCGCCGGGTTGTAGATTTCCGCGATAAAAACCAGGTCGGGATTCAGCTCCCTGACCCGGGGAATTACCCAGCCCCAGAACCCCACGGGCACCATTTCGGCCATATCACAGCGAAATCCGTCCACTCCCTTGCCTGCCCAGAAACGGAGCACTTCCAGCATCTTCCACCAGGTGGACGGTACCGGGTCAAAACAGGTTTTTCCCCGGTTCATCACGTCGACGCCGTAATTGAGCTTCACCGTTTCGTACCAGTCGTGGAGGGAAGGATCTGCCCTGAACACATCGTTGCCGGTCGCCCTGGCCGGGCTTTCCTCGTAATCTTCATCACACCGGTACAGCGCGCCCGCTCCCTCCGGCACGACAAATTCCTGCCCGGGCAGGTAATAAAAGTTGTTGTCGGGTGCAAAGAAAAGGCCGGGATCGTCCTCCTGCCCGAAATCCGTCACGCCGTCCGGCTTTGCATCGGAGCCATACTGCCGGGCGAGGTGGTTGGGAATAAAATCAATGATGACCCGGAGACCCGCCGCGTGCGTCCGGGCGACCAGCGCCCCGAACTCCGCCATCCGGCTGCCTGCCTCCCGCGCCAGGTCGGGGTCGACATCATAATAATCTTTTACCGCATAGGGCGACCCGGCCCTTCCTTTTACGAGCAGTGAATTGTCCCGGCGTATCCCGTACGCCGAATAATCCGTCACGGTTGCATGCTCGATCACGCCGGTAAACCAGAGATGGGTAGCGCCGAATTCCCTCAGCGACACCAGGGCAGACTCCGTGATGTCGTCAAACTTCCCGGCCCCGTTTTCGGCAAGGGTCCCGCAAAATGTATTGGTCGTATTCAGGTTTCCGAACAACCGGACGATAAGCTGATATAAAATGATTTTATGACTGTTCTTCTGTGGACCGGGGACCAGCATAGGGAGAGATTTCTTTTTAGCTGCCGACTATTTTTAGCTTAGAAACCATGAATGTAATAAAAAAGCCGAGCAATCCAATGGTGGCAAAAGAAAACCGGAGGTCCGTAGCTTCCGCGATATAGCCGATAAGCGGCGGGCCCATCAGGAAGCCCAGGTAGCTGATGCTCGATACCGAAGCGAGCGCCATGCTGGGCGGAAGCGACGACGCTTTGCCGGCGATGCTGTACACCATCGGGACTACAGAAGATACGCCGAAACCGACGATCAGGAATCCCAGCGTGGCCGCCATGATGTTCGGGAACAACACCGAAATGAACAGCCCGGCCGATATCATCACGCCGCTGAGCTGCAGCATTTTCTTCTGCCCGATCCGGGTTGTCAGCCGGTCGCCGAAGAAACGGCCGGCCGCCATCATGATCATAAAGGAGGCGTACCCGAGCGTCACCAGCCCGGCCGGTGCTTTCACGATATTCCGGAAATAAATCCCGCTCCAGTCAAACATGGTCCCTTCGCTGGCCATACAGCAAAACCCGATCACGCCCAGCTGTACGAGCAGCGCATCCGGTTTGGAGAAAAAAGGCTTCTTTTCCGCAGGAGCAGGAGACGTGCCGTAAATCAGGTACCGGCTGGCGATCAGCGCCACCCCGAACCCCAGGAAAGCGACAATCCAGAAATGACTGTACGGAGACAAATTGAGGCTCATGATGAACAGCCCGAGCAGCGCGCCGGTGAAGCCGGCCACACTCCACACCCCGTGAAAAGACGCCATGATCGACCGGCCGAAGAGACGTTCCACCCCGATGGCCTGGGTATTCACCGACAGGTTGCAGAGATTGCCGCAGATGCCGTAAATGTAGAGCGCAAGCCCGAGCTCCCAGGCCGATGAGGCAAATCCCAGGTTGGTCAGCGCGATCGAATAGAGGATCAGGCCGATTCTCAGGACCTTGCGGCTTCCGAACCGGGCGATAAGGCGGCCGGAAAAAGGCATCGCGCTCAGCTGGCCGAGCGGAAGCGCCAGCAGCAGCGTCCCCAGGGTAGCCTCACTCAGGTGCAGCGCGGCTTTGATATCCGGGATCCGGCTGGCCCAGGAAGCAAAGCACAGTCCCTGGCAGAAAA
The DNA here is from genome assembly GCA_040394275.1 of Telluribacter sp. Lineage (GTDB taxonomy): Bacteria > Bacteroidota > Bacteroidia > Cytophagales > Spirosomataceae > JBEBSO01. Next base: position 3,169 of record JBEBSO010000157.1, on the reverse strand, counting down.
AAAATGCGGAGACAGCCATCCGGGTACGTGTCCGGTTTGACATGGGCTCCCCGGCATCAAAAATGCTTAATCTGTGTTTATTAATATAAAATCCCGGAAACTTCAGCCCTCTTTCAAAATTCATACGCTATAAAAAATTGCATTATATAGCCCTAACGAAGAGAATACACGACTAGTTCTCAAAAAAGGACAAATAATAAAACCTCGGCATAGTACAATAATACATACCGTACCGGAAAATTTTCAAATATTTTAAAAATATGCGCTACTCGCTCCTATCGCACAAAATGGCCTCCCGTCCCCGAAATCGTCGAAAAAAAGCCTTGAAAACCTGCCGGGTCATGCCCTCCCGGGCACAACTTTTTAACAGAATCGCCGCAAAACCTTTACTTTTAGACAATACAGTGTTTTATTTGCTGACTTTTTTGAAATACCGACCTATCTTATCCGTATAATATTCTCAAAAATTAGTAAACTTTGAACAGCTCGATTTCCTCTTTCATGTCCCTTATCATGGACAGGAACCCCGGTGAGCCAGAATTTCACCAGGCCGTCCATGAAGTGGTAGAAGCCATCATCCCATTCATCGACAATCATCCGCAATACCAGCATGCAGGCATCCTGGAACGAATCGTAGAGCCGGAACGCGTCATTATCTTCAGAGTACCCTGGTTTAACGACCAGGGAGAAGTCAAAGTAAACAGGGGCTACCGCGTCCAGATGAGCAGCGCGCTGGGCCCGTACAAGGGCGGCCTCCGGTTTCACCCGTCGGTCAACCTCGGCACGCTCAAGTTTCTCGCTTTCGAACAGATTTTCAAGAACAGCCTTACACAGCTGCCGATGGGCGCGGGAAAAGGCGGCGCAGATTTCGATCCGAAGGGGAAATCCGACCGGGAGATCATGCTGTTCTGCCAGAGCTTCATGACAGAGCTTTCCCGGCACATCAGCTCGGATGCGGATGTCCCGGCCGGCGACATCGGCGTGGGTGCCCGGGAAATCGGCTACATGTTCGGGCAGTACAAAAGACTTAAAAACGAGTTCACCGGCGTACTCACCGGGAAAGGCGCAAGCTGGGGCGGAAGCCTGATCCGTCCCGAAGCCACGGGATACGGCGTCGTATACTTCGTGGAGCAGATGCTCAAGCTGCGCAAGGACCAGATCAAGGGAAAAACCGTGGTCATATCCGGGTCCGGGAATGTAGCCCAGTATACCCTGGAAAAATGCATCGAGCTGGGTGCCAGGGTAGTGGCCATGTCGGATTCATCCGGCTACATCCACGATGAAGACGGCATTGACGCGGACAAATTTGCCTACATCCTCCAGATGAAAAATATCCGGAGAGAGCGGATCAAAGTGTATGCAGACCGCTTCGGCTGCTCCTACGTGGAAGGGAAAAAGCCCTGGGAAATCCCCTGTGACATTGCCTTTGCCAATGCCACCCAGAACGAGCTCGGCCTGGAGGACGCCAATATGCTGATCCGGAACGGTTGTATCTGTGTGGCCGAAGGCGCCAACATGCCCTGCACTCCTGAAGCCATCGCCACTTTCCAGAACAACGACGTGCTGTTTGCCCCCGGAAAGGCGGCCAATGCCGGCGGTGTTGCGGTATCGGGGCTGGAGATGTCCCAAAATTCCATCCGGTTGTCCTGGTCGAGGGAAAAAGTGGATCGCCGCCTTTTTGAAATCATTGAAAACATTCACTCGATCTGTCTCAAATACGGGCGCCAGCCGGACGGACGGATCAATTATGTAAACGGGGCCAATATCGGGGGCTTCGTACGCGTAGCCGACGCTATGCTGGCCCAGGGGCTGGTCTAAGGCCCGAGATTTCCAGGATGCGGCCGATCATCCGGTCGGGAGTCCATTGATCGTCCAGCCAGTGCACGGGGATGCCGCTTCGTTCCATTTTCCGGAAAAAAGTCATCTGCCGTTTGGCAAACCGGTGGATTTCGGTCTCCAGCTTTTCGTGCATCTCCAGGTAGGTCAGCTGCCCTTTGAGAAACAGCGTGATATACTTGTATTCCAGGCCGTAGTACATCAGCTGCTCAGACGGGATTCCCTCATCGAGCAAGGCCGACACCTCCGCGACCAATCCGCTCTCCAGCCGCACACGCAGGCGGTCGGAAATACGCTGCCGGCGGAGCGCCACCGGCGGATTCAGCCCGAAAACCTCTATACGCGGAAGCCTTTCCGGCGGCAACCCAGGAGCTCCCTGCCCGTAGTCATAGTTCCTGATCACTGCCTCCAGGTACATCCCCGAACCGCCTGCCACGATGGCGGGCACGCCCCGGGCCTGCAGACCGCCCAGCACCCGGAAAAAATCCTGCTGAAACCGGTATACGTTGTACTGGCTGCCAGGCTCGGCGATATCGATAAGATGACAGGGAACGGCACGCCCCTCCTCCACCCGGTATTCGTCAAGATCCTTGCCCGTGCCAAGGTCCATCCGCCGGTACACCTGGCGGGAATCCGCACTGATGATCTCGCCGCCCACGACCTGCGCCAGCCGGACCGCGAGCCTCGTCTTGCCGGAAGCGGTCGGACCGACGAGAAATACCACGGGCTGATCCGGCGGGAGGCCGGGTAGCAGACCGGGAACCTCCCTGCCGCCTGCTCCTAAGAGCCGTACCCACTTGGTGCTTCCTGAATTGAAAATCCGTACCGGGCTGTCCGCAGGGCACTCTCCCTCCTGCTGCTTCCTGTCGGGGTAGTGCCGTGTGAAGCGCACCGGATCCAGGCATATCGGCTGCGGCGGGATAATGCCCGCCGGGGCAAAGCCGAGCTTCCGGTATCCCTCCCCGTCCGACCAGTCCGTATCCGCATACGTCATCAGGTCGCCGGCGCCATGATCGGCGGCAAAGGCGCTGATCAGCTTTCCCAATCCGCCCGTCACACGATAGCGGAGCAGGGTCCCAAACCGCACCAGCTCGTAGGATCGCGAGGGCGTGCCGTTCCTGTGCATTGTCCTGGGCGGGCTGAACGTGGCCACCGCTACCAGCATTTCTTCCGCCGGCATGCCGTCGGGATGATCAAGTACCCGGAAATGGCGGGCGGGGAGAAACAGGCCGTACCGGTACTTCGCCACCACCGCCTTCTGCAGGTGATTGCGGTTCAGAAAATCAAAGGCAGTCTTCCGGTCGATGCGCCGCACGTACGTAAGCCTGGCCGG
>JBEBSO010000156.1:0-7656 GCA_040394275.1 Telluribacter sp. | reverse complement strand
AAAATCCACTTGCCCCGTGGTGACTGTCAGCGTACTTTTTTCAAATGTCCAGGCAATTTTCTGCCTGTCAAAATGGCAGTTTCTTTTCCCGGCCTCGAAGTAAACCTCGCTCAGGTATTGGTTGATGGCGTGCAGCGGGTGCGCAGCCTTACGAAACCGCATCAGTTGGGGGTGATGCCTGTAACCTCTGGTTTTTCCTTCCAGTACATGCCTGGCCAGAAGCGCTTCTCTCCAGAGCGCAACAAGTCCTTTGGTGTCCAGGTATCCGGGGTGAAGCGACCATATCCTCATTTTCTTTATATAGGCTATATCCTGTCCAGAATAAAGGGGTAAATATACCGGGCAATCGGTGTCTTCCCGGTATTTTTCACGAAGGCGCGCCGGGGCAGGCGGCCGCCGGGATCATCAACCGGCCGGCTACCGGTATGCCGGCCGGGAAGGCAAAGAAGGAGAATTTTTGGTGTCCTCAAAAATATTTCGTAACTTTTATAGATGAACCTCCGCGTACCGGGGAGGTATAGCATTTTCCCGGCAGGGCATACCCGGCTGACACTGCCGGATTGGGGGGGCCTGGTGTCTGCTTAAAATGGACGGTGTTGCTGTCTGGCTCCTCCGGCGCCCGCGACCCGTAAATTGCCGGGAAGTGATTAAAAGATCAACATTTCCATAGATACCGATGATAAAGTCTGATGCGGAGCAGGCACCTGTTTGCAGGAAAGTGGTAATCTTTTTACAAACCGTTGTTTTCCTGGTGGTATTCTCGCTGTCGGAGGCAACGCCCGTATCCGCGCAGGCGCCGGCCGGAGATAAAGCGCCGAAGGGAGCGCTTGTTATCCCGCCTTTTGAAAAAAAGCCGGACCGGGTCCCTTCAGGAAGCCTGAAGAGCAGGCGGATGATTTTTTCGGACGAGGAAATCAGGACAGCGCGTGGGAACGTCGCCCGCTTTCCCGAGGCCGCCCGGGTCCGGGACGCCGTTCTGGAGAATGCCGGGAAGTGGGTAAGCTGGCAGGACCGGGCGTTGTATGAGCTGTTGAGCGATGCGCGTGTCCCGAGAGCTTTTGAGCTGAACCCGGGCGGTTGCCCGGTTCACGGCGATGCCGTGTTCAAAAAAGGAGGAACGCACTATCCGTGGCTGATCGACCCGGCCCGGCCCTTTCAGGTAAAATGTCCGGTAGGGAACGAGATTTACCCCTCCAACGATTATGAATCGTACTATAAAAGTGATTTCAAGGCGCCGTTTAACGGGAAGGACAGGTATGCAGATGACGGCTGGGGATGGCTGGCGCCGGACGGTGAGCGGTATTGGTTTGTGGCTTACGCCAACCAATGGTTGTGGAAGGATCATATTCAGACGGGGATACTGGCCCTTGCCCGGGCGTACCTGCTGACCGGGGAGAAGCGGTATGCGCACAAAGCCCTGGTGATGTTGTACCGCATGGCGGAGGTTTATCCCTCGATGGACCACGAAGCCCAGTCGAGGTATGGCCTGATGAGCAGGGCCGAAAACGGTCGTTATCCCGGGAAGGTGGTCAATCACATCTGGGAATGTTTCCTGATCCAGGATGTGGCCCAGGCTTACGATATGGTTTGGGATGCGGTGGATGAAGACAGGGAGCTGCACCGGTTTCTGGGTAAATCCGGCCCGGAAATCCGGTCGTTTATAGAGGCGAATTTGCTGGAGGAGGCCATTGACGCCTATCAATCCCGTCAAATCAGCGGTAATTTCGGAATGCACCAGGTGGCGCTCCTGAATGTTCTGCTGGCCAGGCAGCATGCCGAAACCGGGAAATATATCCGGATGCTGGTCGATGAGCCGGGAGAAGATGAACTGCATACCGGGATACGGTTTGCCCTTTACAATCTGGTCTTCCGCGATGGTGTCCCGATTGAATCTCCAGGTTACAACACGATCTGGATAAATAAGATAGCCGAGCTGGGTGAATTGCTGAAAAAAGGCGGAACCGACCTTTTCGGCGATCCCCGGCTGAAGAAGCTCTTTGATGCGCCGATCGCATTCGTTGCTACGGGGCTTTACACGCCCGATTGGGGAGACAGCGGCTCGACGCGGGGAGGTGTCACAGGCCGTATGCCGGATCCTTACCGGATAGCCTATGCCCACTTAAAAGACCCGGCCTACCTCACCTGGCTGGCAGGCGCCGGGAAGACGGGAAGCCAGGCATTTCCCACTTTCGGCTCCTTGTTCAGAGAAGCGCTTCCTGCCGCGGCCCCGTTGCCTGGCGGACGGAGTGCGCGCCGGCAACCCTCCCGGCTGTTTGCCGGCTACGGACTCGGTATACTCAACAATGCCGCCGATGAGACAGGCGTAGCATTTACCTATGGGATGCATTTGGCTCATTATCATTATGATCTGCTCAATTTCGAGCTATTTGCCAATAAGCAGAAAATGATGCCGGACCTGGGCTATCCCGACGGCACTGACGGGTACATACCGGGCAGGTTCACCTGGTCAAGCAACACCGCGTCGCACAACACGGTGGTGGTCGATGCCGGTAAACAACGAAAAAGCCTCCCGGGAATCCTGCATGATTTTTCGGACGGCATTTTCGCCAGGAGTATGGACGCGTCTTCACCGGCTTATGAGCAGACCAGCCAATACCGGAGAAACCTGGTGATGGTGGATACCGGCCCGGGCCAAAGCTATGTCGTGGATTTTTTCAACGTCACCGGAGGCGACCAGCACGACTACATTCTTCATGGCCCTCCGGGACCGGTTTCGGAGCTTACGGGTACCTGGGGGAGTGTGCTGCCGGGCACATTGGCGGGTAAAAATGTGGCTGTGGGAGAGATATATGATGATGAAAAGCTGGGAGCGAAGGATTATACCGGGGTATATACAAATTATAAAGGCTCCGGCTTCCAGCATTTCTTCAATGTACAGCAACTGGAAAAGGGCGGTTCGGTGCTGGAGTATGCGCACATCAGCGACCCCGATGCCAGGCTCAGGATCCATATTGATAACCTGCCCGGGCAAACCGTCTTTCGGGCTGACGCCTATGACCTGCCGCGTGCGAAGACGCACACCCTGAAATATCTGATCGTGCGGCGCCGATCAGGAGGAGACAAGTCCTTACAGAGTACGTTTGTGAGTGTCCTGGAGCCATTCTCCGGTAAGTCTTATATCCGGTCGACCCGGAGGCTGCGCCTGCAGGAGGGTTCGGGCCAGGTAGTGGAAGTCACACGCGAGGAAGCGTTGGATGTGGTCATGAATGATACGCTGAATACCGTGAAAAAACTCCCGGAATATGGGATAGAAACCGATGCCAACAGCGTGGCGCTGACCTTTGACAGGCAGAAAAAGCTTGTTCGGGTGTTTTACAGCAACGGCACCTATTTAAAGTGGAATGACCGTGTTTTCAGGAGCCCGGACATCGTCGGAACGGTTACGGAGGTAGATGTAAAAAAATCGGAAGTGAAAGTGCGGCTTGAAATGACGAATGCAGCCGGCCGCCCTGTACATCCGCCTTCGGTAGTCCATTTTTCAAATCCTTACGGCAGGGTTGTTCATCCGCTGGCGGAAGCTGCTTTTGGCGGGGAGGGGGAGTTGAAGCTGAAGATGAAGGACGATCTGCTGACAGGTAAAGTCAGGATAGACTCCATGGAAGGGGATGTGGGATTAACCCGGACAATTCTCCCGTTTGCCGCTTTATACGGCGGCGCTACGCTATTGGACCAGGACCATCGGCCCCTGGCGACGGTGAAGCGGGCAGGCGGCGGTAAGCTGAATTTGAGCCGGGACCCGGAAGTGAAGCCAGCTACCCCGGCTGATTGCTGGATCGCCACCGTCGGGGTAGGAGACAAAATGACGCTTAAAACCGGTTTTTCATGGGAGTTGAAGGCGGATTAATCCCGCTGTATTCCCGCGCTGCATTTCAGTACAGCGATTACCCGCGATAACCGGGCGTGCTGTGGTACAAAATTACTTTTTTGTATTAAATTGCCGCGCTGCAGGCGGCCGGTTGCCGCAGAAGCCCCTACATATGAAAATGATATACTTATGTGGAAAAATAAAACAGTTCTTTGCTTCCTTCTATTTGCTTCCGTGGGAAGCGCACCCGGGCAAAATCGATCGCAGTTGCCCAATATTGTCATGATTCTTGCCGACGATATGGGTTGGGCCGATATCTCGAAGGAGGGTTCGGGGATTGATACGCCCCACCTGGACCGCCTCGCTGCCGGGGGGATGAAGCTGACTAATTTTTATGCTTCGGCGCCGATCTGCTCCCCGACGCGGGCAGCGCTGCTCACCGGGCGGTACCCGCATAGCGTGGGTGTGCCTGAGCTGGTCAGCAACATTCAGAGGGAAAATGTACCGGTTCTTGCGCTCGATCACAAAGCGGTGACCATCCCGGAAGCGTTGAAGCCGCACGGTTACCGATCGATGATTGCCGGCAAGTGGCATCTTGGCCATCACCAGCCGAACTGGCCCCGGACCCACGGATTTGACGAATTCTGGGGCTCCCTGATCGGTACCCCCGGGTTCTACAACGTGAAAGAAACCTATCACAATGAAACACCCGCCAAGGTAGAGGGATATTTTACCGATCAGATTACAGATAAGGCCGTCGGGTTCATCCGGCAGGAGAAGGACCGGCCTTTCTTCCTGTATGTGGCCTACAACGCCCCTCATTACCCCCTGGAAGCGCCGGCCAGCCTGGTCTACAAATACAGGAGGCGTTTCCGCGACAGGGGGCTGTTTGCGATCTATGCCGCTATGGTTGAGCAGATGGATAACGGGATCGGCCGCATACTGGACCAGCTCGACGAGCTGGGGCTCTCCGACAACACGCTCGTGGTCTTCTGTGCCGACAACGGGCCTTCCGCCGAGATCACCTCCTACGGGTTGCCGGGGGCAAGAATTTCGGCAGGTCCTTTGAAAGAACATAAATTTTCCACCCACGAGGGCGGCATCAGGGTGCCCTTTCTCGCCCGCTGGCCCGGGAAGATCCCGGCCGGCAAAGTACGCCATGAATCTGCGATCACGATGGACCTGATGCCGACCTTTCTCCAGGCGTGCAACATAACGCCGTCGGCCGGTCATGAAATGCACGGCATTTCCATACTTCCTTTGCTGATGGACCGTCCGTTTGAACGCACGGGATCGCTGCACTGGGAGACGCAGCACAACATGGCCGTCAGAAAGGGCAACTGGAAGCTGGTGCATCAGTTCTGGATGGACCGGCCTTACCTGTACAACCTGGCTGACGACATCGGCGAGCAGCATGATGTGGCGGAAAAGCATCCGGACATCGTGGCGGAGCTCCAGGCGGCGCATAAAGAATGGCTCCTGCGCTGCTATCCCAACCATGTTCCGCACCAGACAAAGAAATCCGGCTATAATTTCCCCGCAGAGTGAGCCGGCAGGTATAGTGCAAGCGCGAAAGCGGATCAGGAAGAATGCCTGCGGATCCCTGCTTCTGCACCGGGATGAGAAGCTTTTATAAATGTGTCTCCATAAATAAAACCGTTCTCTTTTGTCACTAGCCGCCACCCTCCGCCGTCATTTATGTATAGTCCGCGCCATACAGCCGCCGTTTGTTTATCCCTCCAAAGAAAAACTGTTTGTTCTTGTCAGAGAAGAGGGATTTAGCGACTATTCCGAAAGTTCTTTTGAGCGCGATAAAAAGGACATTAGCGAGCACTACGGCATTTACATCAAATATAACAAGCGCAGAAATGGTTACTTTACCGATCTCAGCGAAGAAGATGAAGACATTACTGATTTCAAGGCATTTCTTGATCTGCTGGAGCGTCGCGAACGGGTGGAGTTTGTCAATCAAACGCTAACGGGCGTACGGGAGATCGGCCGCTACCTGCAATTGGAGAAGAATCCAAATTTTGCAGGCATCAGTCATTTGCCCATGCTGTGGGAGGCCCTGCGCGGGCACCGTATCATCTCTTTTGCGTATCAGACCTACACTGAAAACGCACCCGCCCGAAGACGCGTAATAGAACCGGGATTGTTATTTGAATTCAAAAACCGCTGGTACCTGGATGGATGGGATGTCGAGAAGAACGAAGTACGTACTTTCGGGCTGGACCGGATGACCGAACTCCAGTTTACCGACCAATATATCTCTCAAAACCGAAGTCATCAATACCGCGCCATGCGTCAACACGTTATTGGCGTCAACTCGGCACCCGACGCAGAACCTGTGAGGGTAGTGCTGCGTGTTACGGCGTTGCAAGCCAATTATCTGCAGTCGCTTCCACTGCATTTTTCTCAGCGAGCACTTCCCCGGATATCTCCCGAATACGTGGATTTTGAATTAAGTGTGGTTTTGAACATTGAACTGGAAATCGAAATCCTCGGGCTTGGCGAGGCTGCGGAGGTGTTGGAGCCGAAGGAATTGCGGGAGAGGATCAGGCGACGTATTTTCGACACGCTCCAGAAATATTGATAAATTTTTCATCTTTTACCCATGACTCCCGGAATTTGGAAGTCATACCCTCTAATCTTTGATACATCAAAACTGAAAGTGATATGCGTATACAATTGGTATTGAGCCCCAACTTACGAGCGGTTCCGTTTTCATATTTGCAGGATTTGCGCTTCGCGTTACACAACTGGCTGGGGTCGAACGATATTCACGATGACTTGAGTCTTTACAGCATCGGTTGGTTAAAGGGCGGAGAAAAAGTCGGGCGAAGTCTAAACTTTCCAAATGGAGCCACCTGGAACTTGAGTTTTTACGACAGCGATTTGGGTTGGAAACTGGCCAAAGGCATTATCAAAAACAAAGAGCTTGCCTACGGTATGACTGTTGAAAAAGTATTGGAAGTTACAGCGCCACGCCTTGAGTCCCCGGTGCGGTTCGCGGTAGACGGCGCTGTATTGGTCCGTGACAACCGCGCCGACGGTAGTCGCGAATGTATACTTTGGAATGACATCCGTTCGGACGTTTTACTTACCGATAAACTTATTAAAAAAATGAAGAAGGCGGGACTTGATTCAGCACATCAATCTGTGAAGGTTCGCTTTGACCGCACTTATACCAAAGCACGTGAAAAAGTAATGGTAGCCAAACGCATGGAGGGAGGGAAAGACATTCAACACAAAGGCAGTGTCTGCCCTGTCATTATTGAAGGCACGCCAGAAGCCATGTATTTTGCGTGGTTGGTCGGTGTGGGCGACCTGACCGGTAGTGGCTTTGGTGCATTGATTTAACCCTCTTACTCGAAGTAATATGAAAACAATTGATTTGCAATTTTTCTTAGAGCCCCCCGACCTGATTGTAAAAGGCATTCTGACGATCGAGGCCTTAGCTCCGCTCTCTATGGTCGCAGCGCAGCCGGGTAAATATTACAGAAGCCAACCGTATCCGACCAATAATATGCTTTATGGTTTGCTTGAAAATGCGCTGGGCTGGCATTTGCATGAGGGTTTACGTAAACAAGCAATGGATGCACTAAAAAAACGCCTAAAAAAGGAGTTTAAAAAAAACACCAATTGGGTTAGTTCCGACTGGGTTACAGCTAAGCCGGAAAGCTCAGAAGTGGGATATTTAAGCCTATTACAATACCATGTTAAATTTTCAGACACAATTTTCCAGCCTATAGTTAGTAGTTATGATGATTTGTGGTCTCAGCAATTGCGGCATACAGGTCGTTCTTTTTTCAGAGGTAGTAAACATTATG
>JBEBSO010000155.1:0-7658 GCA_040394275.1 Telluribacter sp. | reverse complement strand
CAACTCAAAATATTGGTCTTTTTCATGGACTAAATAGCCATGATGAGACGAAATGAATAGCAGTGCGGTCTGATGCTTTGAGAACTTGGGTTCTCCGTAATGGTCGTATGCAACGAATTCTATGGTATCCCCCTTGTGGGTGCCGTGTATCAAATCAAGAATCCGGTACTTCATCACATATCTGTGGTCCCTGCTGAGCTCTGTATGGGTGGTGTCCTTGTCATGGACTATGCTTCTGGCCGTTGATTTGTTTTACGAAGGCTCGAATTTCAGTTCTATCTTTTCTCCGACGATAACGACCAGGCTGTCTTTTTTTGTTTGCCCGAAATTAGAATTTGCAATTACAGTGGCTAATAGTAGTATGATTATTGTTTTCATATGGCGTTACCTGCCGGGGGAATTTTTGAATATCGGTTTTCAGCGAACTTATTGCTATTTCATTAATTATCCAAGGCGCGGCGGGCGATTATCAAACGCTGCTCCGTCTTTACCGGGTAGATTCGGTATGCCAGGGAAGCCGGGCCCGCGATGTAATTGGAGGTTTGATTGCCCGGTTCATTTTTTGCCGGCCTTTTACCGTTTGAATAAAATGTAATCCGTGGCCAGCGGCTCGAGACCGTGAAGTCTGAATTCAGTCGCTACCTGTCCCCTGTGGTAGGTGGAGTGGTTGATGACGTGAAACAGAATATCCCGTACCGTGTTACCAAAAGGGGCTCCTTTGCTGGTGGAGTAGCTGATGCTTTTATCCAGGTCACACGTGTCGAGGATCTGCAAAGTCTGCTCGTAGTTTTTTGTGTCCATGCTTTTGAAGTTCCCTGCGGGATGAAGATCCCAGACGCCTGAAGCCGGTTGCTTTGGCTCTATCCGGTTGTTCCAGATTTGCTGGGCATTTAGAACGTGACTGAACAGCCTCACCGATTTTTTTGAAGTCTCGTCCGGATGGGCTTCGAAAACGCCGGATAGTTTCTGGTTGTAATAGTGGTTGTATTCGAAGAGTTCTTTGAAGAAAGATTTCATGGGGGCGGTCAGTGGTTGATTATAGCTACGGGATTCCGGTGTTTTTCGGTCATTGCTGTGAAGGTCAAAGTGATCTGAAGCCCTGGCGGTGATAGGGGAGTGATCTTGCGTATTTGGGTGGAATCAGAGTCGGGTAAACTTTCAGCTAACTTATGTTTATTCTGTTAAATATACAAGCTGCTTAGCGCTGCGACCGTCTTATTTTCGGTGTATGATAGAGTCGGCATTCGTGTTCGCGATACAGTTCAAAGTTTTTATGTGGGTGAGGTAAACCCGTTTCGGCCGCCCCGCGGATCCGTAAATCTTGTACGATTCAACTATTATATTCACATTTGTGTAGATGGAATACGCAGCATCGGCAAATAAGGAGGAATTCGTACTCTGGCTTCGCTTCAGGAGCGGGGACAGCGAGGCTTTTGCCTGCTTATACGAGACCTACGCCGGTGTTCTCTACAATTATGGTTACCATATCCTGCCGGATGCCCCGCTGGTGCAGGACGCCATCCAGGAGCTTTTTGCAAACCTCTGGCAGACCAGGAGCCGGCTGTCGGAAACCACGTCGGTCAAGTACTACCTGTTCCGTTCGCTGAGAAGGCAGATCAACAGGATGAGAGAGAAGGAGGAACGCTACGAAACGTTGCCCGACACCGATAAATCTGCATTTCTTCCCTTTGCTTTTTCGGCGGAGGTCCACCGGATCTCGCACGAAACCGAGGAGGAGCAGATCCGTCAGCTGCAGCACGTCCTTTTGAATCTGCCGGAAAGGCAGAGCGAAGCGATCCGGCTGCGCTTTTTTGAAGGTTTTGAGCTGCAGGAGGTGGCGCGGATCATGCAGATGAACGAGCAGTCGGTCCGCAACCTCATCCAGCGCTCAATTCGAAAAATGCGGCAGACTTTCGATTTTCTGCTGCTTTTCCTGGCTTTCTGTTTTTTTTCCTGATCATTCCGGTTGCAGCTTCGATCCCGGAAAGTGAGCCGTACAGGATGGATTTTTTTGGGTTTGGTGCCGTGCCGTGTAGGGGCATGATTCCCGGGTCGTCTTCAGGAAAGACGGAGAGCGCACCGGTTGGCGCTCCCTCCGTCTTTTGATTTTTGCTGATGTATCGGAAAGAGTTGGCGTGGATATAGGCTAACTACAATACCGTAAAGCGTTTGACAATTGTTTTGCCGTCCTGTCGGATAGTCAGGAGATAGACGCCGGGCGCCAGTCTTCGTACATTCACGGTGGTGCGGTTCCCGGAACTACTGATAATTTCTACGGGATGGCTACGCCCCTGGATGTCATAGATGTCCAGTTCCGGGCGCCCGTCTGTGCTGCAGACGATGGTTAACATTTGTGTGGACGCGGGATTGGGGTAAAGCTCGGCTGTGAGCGTTATTTCGTCAGAAGTCCGTCGAACCGGAATGATATGAGCGTAGTTGTAGCTGCCATCGTAATCGACGGTTTTTAACCGGTAATAAGCGATCGGAGAAGGCAGCCTGTCATCTGTAAACAGGTACCGTGTTTCGTTGTCGCTGTTACCCCGGGCAGGAACAGCACCGATCGCTTCCCAGCTTCTTGCATCCGTGCTCCGCTCGACCTCAAAATGAGCTGCGTTGACTTCTTCGGACGTTTTCCAGGACACTTCTACCTGTTGCTCCACGATGCGGGCGTCGAAGGATGTCAATGTAACGGGAAGGGGATTGTTGGGTTGGCCGGTGACGAAGAACCCGCTGAATTGCGTAACGTAAAAGGTTACTTCCCATAGATCGGTCTGCCTGTTGAAGTTTACGGACGATGGAGCGAGGATGCGATGAGACCAGTAGGACGTGGGGAGGCCGGTCTGTCCCCCAATTCCTTCAAACTGCGCAATACGAAGGTTGGCGCCGCTGTCTCCTTCTTCTACCGGAAGTGTGGCATTGTTATCCCGCCCGAAGTTGTCGTTGTAGTGCTGAAAATCATATTTGGTGAAGTAGAGGGTGATGAGGGCTTCTGCGTTTACAGCCGGCTGTTCAGGGGTGATCTCGAAGTACCTTCGCACAAACCGGTTGTCCCCATGGGGGATGATGCCGGCCGCTGTGCGGCTTTTTACCGTGATGTTTCCTTTTACCGGCGACCCACCGGCAGGAGTAATCCCCGCAATCAACGTACAGGCTTCGTAAAACAGTTGCGGGCTGTCTCCCACCGGTTGGGTGACTGTGATGTAGTGATCGTTGAGGACAGGCGCGCAGGTATATTCAAAGGCTCCCAGGTCAATGCGGCCGTTTTGGATACGGGTGTTGCCGGCCAGATCGGTGGGGGACATCTGCAGACCACCCCATCCGGAGGCTGTCGACGGATCCCCTGCGTTGATGGCGGGACTTTCTTCTTTCAGCGCAAAGTTCCCGTACGTGACTCCTCCGGACATTGTAGCGTGCTGCGGTGCCACGAACAGCTGGTCAGCTGACCAGCCCGCATCTCCCGTTAGCCCCCCGACGAGATTGTAGCTGCTGGAGGCATCCAGGTTGCCTGAGTAGTCTGCCGGCAGGTTTCCCCAGACAATGCTATTGTGAATTTCGGGTATGCTTAAGGGTGTGTTGTGCACACCGCTCGCCTCCATCAGCGAAGCAGAGAAGTTTCCGGCGATGGTGGCGTTGATCAGCCTGGGGCTGGACGCGTCGTTGTAGATTCCTCCTCCTGCAGCATATGCTGCATTACCTGTGAGTTGCACGTTGACCAGGATGGGGGAGGAAGCGGCATAGTTGTAAATTCCTCCGCCGGAGTACGCGGCAGAATTTCCGGAGATAATGCAGTTTTCCAGCAGTGGCGCGGCAGAGGACAGATAGATCGCGCCCCCGTATTCGGCCAGGTTATGTGCAAACGTCGTGTTCCGGAAGACAATGTGGTGATCCGGCTCTACCTGGGCGATGATCACCCCTCCTCCCTGGTTGTGCGCTATTTCCGGGTTGTTGGTGTCTGTTGAATGCGAGTCGGCGTTCCCGTTTCGGATATGAAGCCCGTCGAGGACCAGGCTGTCGCTGTCACTGTTTAAATTTGTGATGGTCATCACATGGTAGCTGTTGTCGGACGGACTGTCGGGATTCCCGATGTTTCCATCCAGGAACACAGGGTGGGTCACCGGGTCGCGCGTGTCGCCTCCCCCTTGTGGGAATCCCCCCAGTAGCCTTATTCCGCCTCTCCTGATGTGAAAGGAGGTCGTCCGGTCCTGGCCGCCTTGAATGAGTGTGGGGTAATAGGTCCCCGCAGCTATCCGGATTTCCTGTACTGATTCGATGTCTATCATCGCCTGGATATCGCCTGAAGCATCCGCCCAGGAGGCGCCCTGCCCGGTTCCGTTCATTTTTACGAAACGGACGGGGTTCGTCGGGGTAGACGGAGGCTGCTGGAGCTCATAGGCACCTATATCGATCCTTCCACCGTTGTAAAACCTGGGGTTTCCCGCCAGATCCAGCTCCTGGTAAGACCCGGATTCGTCCGGGTCTGCCAGGTAGGTCGGGTTTCCCGCGTTTACAGCGGCGCTGGAAGAGGACAAGTTAAAATTGCCTGTAACCGTCGGCGCTGAATCAAAAGACACCTCCTGGATAAAATCCGGTGATTGGGAGGGGTTGAAAAGGCCATTGAAGCCCCCTTTTACCAGGCTGAAATTGTCGTTCTATACACCATTGCCCCGGATCTCTGTGGAGTTGCCGAAAATAATGGAATTGGGAACCTGAAGGACGGTAGAGTTGGAGGTAAATATACCTCCGCCGGAGGTTGCTTTGTTGGCGCTTAACGTCACATTTGTCAGTTCGGATGTAGTGCCCGTATTGAGGAAGATCGCTCCGCCGCTGCCTCCGCTACGATTCCCTGTGAGCAGTGAATTCCGGAACTCGGATCTGGAGTTGTCGTGGCTGAACAGGGTTCCTCCGTTTGTTGCTGCACTGTTTCCCCTGAATTCACTCCGGCTGACCGTCAATGAGACCGAAGTATTGTTGAAGAATACGCCGCCATTGTTAGCGGCGGTGTTTGTACTAAATATGGAGCGGTCGACTGTGAGTTTTGAAGCATGATGGCTGTATATGGCTCCGCCGTTTGTAGACGCATGGTTCTGGATAAACCGGCTCTCCGCAATGGTCACGGAAGATGCGTGATTGAAAATGGCCCCGCCGTACTTACCCTGGTTTTCCCTAAGGATAGTAGATTCGAACGTGGGTGTCCCGTTGTAATTATACACCGCCCCGCCGTCTCCGGTAGTCTGGTTTTTTACAAATGCGACCTGAATGAACTGCGGAGACGCATTTCGGTTGTAGAGACCGCCTCCGGCTTCGCGACTGATCCCGCCTTGCCCGAGTACGGTTATCGAGGAGCTTCCGTTGGCATAACCTCCCGTTATGGTAACTCCATCCAGCACAGCAGTGCGGTCCACACCGGCCCCGATCACAACGTGATAGGCATTTCCTTCATCCCCGATTCCGTTTTTATCCAGGTCTCCGCTGAGCAAGGTAGCGTTGGGGCCGTCATCATCGCTTTGCGGGAGCAGCCTGTTGTGCTGGAGAGATACGATGCCGGCCGACGGATCGAATCCTCCGTAAATGTGTACATTTTTAAGCAGCACGAAGGCGTTGTCGCGCCCTCCGTCGGCAAGAAACCTGTTGTCCGCCGCATGGTACAACGGGTAGTACCGGCCTTTTGCCAGATAGATTTTCAAGGGATTTCTTTCCGTCCACTCCTGCTGGTTACTTCTTGCCCAGCGCAGCACATCGGCCAGTTCTTTGGCCGCATTGGTCCAGCTGCTGCCATTTTGTGTGCCGCCGGCGACATTCTGGTCCACATAGACGATCCTGCCCGCAGCCGGTACAAGCGGCCGCCCGACGGGCACCGCTGCGGTTTCAGAACGGGTGCAGCCCCGTGCGTCCGTAACGGTGAGCTGATAACTTCCGGCTGTTAACCCTTTCAGCAAACCGGTGGTGGCTCCCGTCGGGGACCATTGGTAGCTGTAGGGGGATGTACCCCCCGAAGGGGTGGAGGAAATCTGTCCGTCTGCAGCGCCGTAATAGGTTTCAAAAGTGGGTGTTAGCGACACCAGCAGTGCTCTTTGAGGTTCTGTAATAGTAGTTCCGGCGGTGACTTTACATCCGTTTGCGTCGGTAATCTGCACGGTATACGTTCCAGGGGCCAGCCCGGTAATATTGGGAGTGGTGGCGCCGGTGGACCACAAGTAGGAAAAAGGCCCCACTCCGTTGGTGATGCTCACCTGAGCAGTGCCGTCACCGGCATCCTTACAGGTAACGTCAGTTTTCTGAATAGTAGCGGTGACACTTTTGCAAGGGGCATACCATTCTCCCTGGTGCTCGTAAGCCCCGATATCTATGACGCCCCCGTTGTCAAAACGAAACACCCGGGGCTGATTATTCAGATCTTTGGTCTGTCCGCTGAGGTCACGGAATCTTTCGTTTAGCCCTGCGTTGAGCAAGGGGCCGGTGGGGTTTGGTGCAAAATTTCCGTCTGAGCGGGGATTGTTTGCAGTGGCTAAAACCGGATGGATAAACAGCTCTTCACTCGCAAAGGCTTGGTCGCCGTTATGTGCCGCTAAGCCACGTATGAAGTTCGTGTTGCTGCCCGAGGCGATTGATCCGCTCAGGTTGCTGTTCGTAGCACCGTCATCCCAGATCACACTATTGAAAACTCCGGGAAAAGACGAGTTGAAATTCGTCATATTGCGCCCGCCGCTGGCGGAGTGATTGCCGCTGAGCGTGGCGTTTGTCAGGAGTGGCGAGGAATAGTCATTGTAGATGCCCCCGCCGGAATTGCCGGCCGTATTGCCGCTAAGAACCGTATTGATCAGGGCGGGGGACGACGATTTGTTAAAGATTGCGCCTCCGCTCACTGAAGCGATGTTCCCGGTGGCAAGTATTCTTGTCATCTTAGGGCTGGAGGTGTCGTTATAGACCCCGCCTCCGCTGGTAGTAGCTGAGTTGCCTGACAGGGTTGCGTCAGCAATATCTGCATCAGATTGCTCGATGTTCGCTATTCCGCCGCCATATCCGGCAGCGTTCCCAAACAGCTCGACCTGTGAAATAGCAGAAGCACTTAGCTCGTTGTATAGGCCTCCCCCAAGGGTAAGTGCCTTGTTTTCACGCACAATGAGGCGTTTCATCTGGAGAGCGGATTTTTTATTGTATATTCCCCCGCCTTTGTTTCGGTAAACGGTCTCTCCGTTTACCCTGATGACGCCCGTCACCTCATCCACATAACCGTCTGCATTGCCTCCCGTGATGGTGAACCCGTCGATCAGCGCGGTCCCCACATTTCCTATGCTGGTGACTACATGGTAGGTATTGTCGGAGTCGACGCCTGCGAGCCCGATGTCCCCGCTTAAAACAGTGAGCGCAGGTGCTGTATCACTGTTTCGTTGAGAAAGAGTGGTTTCATCACCTTTAAACCCGCCGTATATTTTAACATCCTTCACCATCAGAAAGGAATTGTTTCTGCCCTCGTCTGTACCGAAATTGGCGTCATCCGGGCTGAACCGGGGTTGGTAGGTGCCATGAGCGACCCATATTTCTTTAATATTGGTGTTGGTTTTAGCAAGTTTCAGTACGTCTGCCAGTTCGTTGGCCGCATCCTCCCATGAGCTTCCGAAGCCGTGCCTTCCCTTCCGCACGTATGTGATACCGCCTTC
>JBEBSO010000154.1:0-7668 GCA_040394275.1 Telluribacter sp. | reverse complement strand
GTGCTCATATATTTTGTTTATTTTTTTCATAAATTTAAGCTAAAACCGTGCCAATAGCACCATGCCGGCGCCGGTTGCCCCGGTTATTCGTTAAATTTGCCTGAAAAAGAAGAGACAGGATGTCGGAAACAAAGGATAAAATCTGCTCACTGGAAGAAGGTATTGAAAGGGTCCGGGCCTGGAAGCAAAACCATGAGAAGGTCGTGTTTACCAACGGGTGCTTCGATATTATACACCTGGGCCACATCGATTACCTCGAAAAGGCACGTGCCGCAGGAGACAGGCTGGTCGTAGGCCTGAACACCGACGCCTCGGTAAGCCGGCTGAAAGGCCCCCTGAGGCCGGTCGTCGACGAGTCTGCCAGGGCCCGGCTGATTGCCGCCCTGGAATTCACGGATGCTGTCATTTTGTTCGACGAACCCACGCCTGTCAGTCTGATCGAGGCGCTGAAACCTGACATTTTGGTCAAAGGAGACGATTATACGGTAAAAAATATCGTCGGCGCGGATTTTGTAATGGCACAGGGAGGAGAGGTACGTACCCTCCCGCTGGTCAAAGGATATTCGACCAGCAGCATCATAGAAAAGATCAGGGAAAGCTATCTGACGCCCGACTGATCCGGATAGTAACAAACAAACAATTTAAACTTAACTAAGATGGGATTAATAATCGGATTGATTGTAATGGCCGTTAGTATGTATATACAATGGCGTTTGAAAAGTAAGTTTGAAGAATATTCCCAAATAGGGCTGGCCAACGGGATGAGCGGGAAGGAAATAGCGGAAAAGATGCTTCACCAGAACGGAATTTACGACGTGCGGGTGCAGTCTGTGGAAGGTACGCTCACCGACCACTATAACCCGGAACTCAAAACGGTCAACCTCAGCTCCGATGTCTACTACGGGAGAAGCGTAGCGGCGGCGGCCGTAGCTGCCCACGAATGCGGGCATGCGGTGCAGCACGCTACCGCCTATGCCTGGCTGAAAATGCGTTCCAGCCTGGTGCCGTTCCTGACGGTTTCCTCCCGGTACATGCAGTGGATTATCCTGGCCGGTATTTTTATGCTTGAATTCAGCCCTGTGCCGCTGATCATCGGCGTGGCCCTGTTTGCGGTCACCACTTTATTCAGCTTCGTCACCCTGCCTGTGGAATACGACGCCAGCAACCGGGCGCTTGCCTGGATCAAAACCAACCATATCGTAACAGACCGGGAGTACGCGCTTTCGGCAGATGCGCTGAAATGGGCAGCCAGGACTTACCTTGTCGCTGCAATCGGCTCCCTGGCTGCGCTGCTGTACTACGTAAGCATCCTGCTGGGCAGAAGAAGCGATTAAAGTAAAAAAAGAATACCCCCATATAAAAGAAAAAAGGCTGTCCCGGAAGGCAGCCTTTTTTCTTGAAACAAAATATTATTTCACCAAACACTAATATATATTATTTTTATTCCGTAAATAACTTAATCAATAAAAAAATCTTACTAAAATTCCGTTATTATACTAAAAGACAAAATAATATTCGGATTGTCATTGTCTTATGCCGGAATCCCCTCCCTCCTTTTCCGCAGGAAAGCCTCCATGTCGGGCAACGGCAGGGCGTTGAAAGTCATGTCGCGGGTGAGACCTCCTTTGCGGGCCGCCGCCACGCCGTAATGCATATCGAAATACCCTTCCATCTCATGGGCATCCGGGTTGATGCTCAGCATCACGTTTTTTTCCATACAATAGGAGATCCACCGCCAGTCCAGGTCCAGCCGCCACGGGTTGGCGTTGATTTCGATCACTACGCCCCGCGCTGCGCAGGCATCGATGATGGCTTTGTAGTCGATCGGGTAGCCGGCGCGGGAGAGCAGCAGCCGGCCCGTAGGATGACCCAGTATGGTAGTGCGGGGATTTTCAATCGCCTTCAGCAGGCGGGCGGTCGCTTTGTCGATGGTCATCGAGAGGTTGGAATGCACCGAGGCCACGACATAGTCGAAAGTGGCCAGCACCTCGTCCGGGTAATCCAGCGAGCCGTCCCCGAGGATATCCGACTCGATCCCCTTCAGGATACGGAAAGCACCGTGCTGCGGAGCCTCCTGCAAAAATCTCTGGTTGAGCGCATCGATTTCGCGGTGCTGTCGCATGACCTCCTCCGCCTTGAGCCCGTTGGCATAGGCCGCGCTCTGGGAATGATCGGCTATGCCCAGGTAGCTGAAGCCCAGCTCCCGGCAATATACCGCCATCTGTTCCAGCGTATGCCTCCCGTCCGAATAGGTGCTGTGGTTGTGCAGTATCCCTTTCAGGTCACTCCAGGTAACCAGGTCCTCCGGCACGTACTTCTGCGCCCAGGTCCACTCGTCCAGCCCTTCCCGCATTTCAGGCACGATGTAAGGCAGACCGGCCTGCGCATAGATGTCCTCCTCCTTCTCGAAACGCCCCGACCTCGCCAGGCGGTACAACGTTCGCCCCCCCTGCCCGCGCGCAGACAAATGCCCTTCCGAAGCCGAAAGGATCAGGCACTGGCCAACGAAATCCTCTGGCCGGACTGCGATGATCTCTACCGGGACATCCGAGCCCTCTATCGTTCCCCTCCATATATATGGCGAGGAGTTCTTCTCGTCCTTGCGGAGCACCGGGATACCCGAAAGCCTGCGCTGGACCTCTACGGGCGATTCTCCTGCCACAAGCACCCGGAGCTTTTCCACGATCTCCGTTTTTCGCCGCACCTCCCCCGCCAGCTCCACCCGGTCGAAATACTGCTCCAGCGCCGCTGCCAGCTCCCCTCCCAGCAACACGGCTTTGTCCATCCGCAGCTTCCCGGCCTGGCTTTTCAGGAAATCGATCGATTCCTTTATTTTCTGCTGGGTGTTCGCACCGAATCCTTTCAGCTGCGCTACCTGGCCGTTCTCACAGGCAATCTCCAGGTCGTAGATCGTCTCGATGCCCAGCTCCTTCCAGATCACCGCGATTTTCTTCGGGCCGATGCCCTTGATCCGGAACATCTCCAGGACACCCTGGGGAGTAGCGGCCAGGAGATCATCGAGCTCCGGCAGATGGCCCGTTTCGGCAATGACCCTGATTTTCGCGGCCATGCTTTTCCCCACACCGGGCAATGCCGTCAGCTCCCCGACCGATAAGGTTCCGAGCTCGCTTTCCGTGTATTTGTCCAGATGAAACGCGGCTGCTCCAAACGAACGGATCCGGAACGGATCTACCCCATGCAGCTCCATCAGCCTGGAGGTCAGCTCCAGCACCCCGACAATTTCCGAGTTAGACAACATATACGATACTTTTAATGATTCAGGTAATGTATGAGCAGGCCGGCTTTCCCGGAAGCGCCCGGCCCTGCTGCTGCAAATTACGCATAATTCGGTGAGGTCGCCGCAGCGCTTCCCTTTTTTCCCCGGCGGCATCTGCCCGGGCTTTCCTTTGCTGATTTTATTGAACTCTGTTTATAATAATTAGAAATTATTAAATCATTTTAAACAACTGTTTAAAATTCTTTTTTAAACCCTTGGCGGGCCTGTTTTTCTTTCTCAAATTTGCGTTACCTTTTTGTGCAACGAACAAACAGACGTACTGTGAACTGCAAAATCCTTTCCAGTGAAGAGAAGATCCGGGAAGCGGCCAAATCCGTTTTCCTGCGGAAAGGTTTTTCGGGGACCACCGCCAGGGACATCGCGGAGGCTTCGGGCACGAACATTGCGCTTACCAATTATTATTTCAGGAGCAAGGAAAAGCTCTTCGGCGAGATTTTCCAGGACCTGTTTTCCCTGTACTGCGAAAATACCATCAGGATATTCGAACGGCCGGTAAGCCTCAAAGAGAAGCTGATGGAGATGATCGAGGAGGATTACCGCCTGATGAAGGAAAATCCGAACCTGGTCTTGTTCATCATGAACGAAATTCACCGCAGCCCGGATTACCCGCTGGCGGAGCTCTCCAAAATGAGGGATATCTTCCGGCACAAGTTATCGGAGGAGGTCCGGAAGGAAATCCGGCTCGGCCGGATCAGGGACATCTCTGCAGATCATATCATGCCGCTCATCATCGGGAGCCTGCAGTTTATCTTCATGTGCAAGAGCCTGCAGATGAGCGTGCTGGACATGACGGAAGCGTCTTTCGGGGAATTTGCCGAAAAACACAAAGACTATACAAAAGAAATGGTCATCAGCTTTTTATTTTCACCTGCGCACGAGGTAGAAGCTACCGGGAAAAACAGCCTTCCCGGTTAAACAGAGCATTACGTAAACTTAAATATTGAACTACAAATTCTGAAACCATGAAAGCACAATTGATTGATCTGCTGGCCAACACTACCGGGCTGTCCGCATCTGCGATCTCCCCCACCGCACACCTGACACGCGACCTGGGCCTGGACAGCCTCGATGTAGTGGACCTGGTGATGCAGCTGGAGCAAACCTTCGGGCTGTCTATCCCGGACGAAGACTATTCCCTGCTGACGACTGTCGAGGAAATCAACAGCTATCTCGGGAAAAAGCTCCAGGTACCTGCCTGACACCCGGATCGCTTCAGTCCTCCCAACCCGGTCATGCCTATGATAAGCCGCCCCGTCATCCGCTTTATATCGTTCCTGCTTTCCTGGATATCCGGGCGATCGTGGAAATCCGTTTACCGGATGTCGGACGTGCTGAGCTGGATCATGTTCGATGTGCTCCGGTACCGGAAAAAAGTAATCTGGAACAACCTCAGAAACAGCTTCCCCTCCCTCACGGATGCGGAGCTCCGTCCCATCGCCCGTAAATTTTACAAGCATTTTACCGACCTGCTGCTCGAAACAATCAAGCTGCAGAACGCCACTGCGGAGGAGGTCCGGGAGCGGATGACAGGAGATACCCGGCTTGTCGACGACTTGTACAGGCAAAATAAAAGCGCCGTGTTTATCCTGGGGCACCGGGGAAACTGGGAACTGGCCAACCTTTTTGCCGCCCTGTCCTTCAGGCAGAAGGCGGTCGTGGTCTACAAGCCGCTCAGCAGCGCATTCTTTGAGCGTTGGTTCAGCAAGCTGCGGACGCGTTTCGGGAGCGAGATGGTACCGATGAAGGAGGTCTACTCCTATCTGTCGACGCCTGCCAAAGAGCCCTTCCTGCTTTTCCTGGTCAACGACCAGTCTCCCAACCCGTCCAAGGCCTTCTGGACACGGTTTCTGAACCAGGACACAGGGGTGTTCAGGGGTGTCGAGCTGATCTCCAGGCAGCATAACCTGCCGGTACTGTACGCCGACATCCAGAAAGACGAATCGCGCAGGGGATACTACAAGCTGAACATGGAGCTGGTCACCTCCTCCCCCGAAGAGGTCCCCAACAACGGGATTCTCCAGCAGCAGATCCGGCTGCTGGAACGGGACATCCTGGGAAGTCCGGCCAACTGGCTCTGGACCCACCGGCGATGGAAGCACAGGAAGCCCGAAATACTTCATCCGGATCAGCTCCTGCCGGCATCTTCCGTCCAGGCTCCGCCGGATCAAATGAACTAAATGCAGGCAAACACACTTATAGATAAACGGGCCGCACAGGCAGTATTCGTACCCGGGCCCGCAGGATACCGCTATTAATATACAGAGATGAAAGTTGAAATCTGGTCTGATGTGATGTGCCCCTTTTGCTATATCGGCAAAAGAAACTTCGAGACCGCCATGGCCGAATTTACGGAGGCCGGCCAAATCGGCGTGGAGTGGAAGAGCTTCCAGCTTGACCCCTTCATCCGTGCGGAGAAAGGCAAAAGTATAGAGGAATACCTGGCGGAGAGAAAAGGCTGGACACCGGAACAGGCCCGGCAGATGAACCACCAGGTGACGGGCAGCGCGCAGGCCGCGGGGCTTGAATTCAACATGGACAGGATCGTGGTAGCCAATTCCTTTGATGCGCACCGGCTGATCCAGCTGGCCAAGAGGCACCATCTCGGGGACCGGGTGGAAGAGCTGCTTTTCAGGGCCTACTTTACCGAAGGAAAAGACGTCGGCGATCACGCCACCCTGCTGGAGCTGGGCGTGACGGCGGGCCTGGACAGAAAGGAAGTCGCGGAGATGCTTTCCGGCGATGCCCTGGGAGATGATGTCCGCAGGGACATAGCCCGGGCCCGGCAACTGGGCGTGAGGGGCGTTCCTTTTTTTGTATTCAACGACAAGTACGGCGTATCCGGGGCTCAGCCGGCCGCGGTATTCCTGCAGGCCCTCCGGCAATCCTACGGGGAGTGGGCCGAGAGTCATCCGCTCCGGGTCATAGATACGGCGGCGGATACGGCAGGCGGACCGTCGTGCACTCCTGACGGTACCTGCGACTAACCCACGGGGTATGCCGGTTTTTGTGTTGGAATCAAACTATTTTATCCACTGCTTCCCTGTCCCGCCAGGTTGCCCGGCGCCGGGAAGCCTGTATCGTTTCCGGGGAAACGGGGACGCTATGCCGCTCTGAAATGAAGTTTTCCAAATACTACCTGGCTGCCATATCCGCTTACACCCTTTGGGGCATTTTCGGCCTGGTGCTCAAGCCGCTCGCGGTACACCCTGCGCTGGACCTGCTCTTTTACCGGGTATTTTTTTCCGCTGCGCTGCTCAGTATCTTCAACCTGGCCTTTCGCCGGAACACCCTGCGGCAGAATTTCCGCCATTTCCGGCAGCAGCCTGCCCGGATCCGTAAAAATACCCTCCTGCTGTCGCTGGCAGGCGGACTGCTGCTGATTGTCAACTGGCTCTCCTTTATTTATGTGATGAACCACGTCAACATCAATGCGGCGTCCTTTGCCTACCTGATCTGCCCGATCCTGACGACGCTGCTGGCTTACTTCCTGCTGGGCGAAAAGCTGGGACGGTGGCAGTGGACCGCTATCGCCATCAGCTGCCTTGCCTGCCTGCTCCTGTCTTTTGACAACTTCAGGAATGTCTTTTACAGCCTGGTCGTGGCGCTTTCCTACGCACTCTACCTCGTCAGCCAGCGCCAAAATACCATATTCGACAGATTTACGCTGATCACCATCCAGGTGCTGATCGCTTCCGCTGCGCTGATCCCCGTCTTTCCGTCCCTTGCTTCCCCTTTTCCTTCCGGCGAGGGCTTCTACCTCGTCATGCTTGGCGTTGCGCTGATCTTCACGATCATCCCGCTCTATCTGAACCTGTATGCGCTGACCGGGCTCAGCTCCGCTACGATGGGCATACTGATTTACCTCAACCCGCTTGTTAACTTCCTGTTGGCCGTCCTCTATTTCGGGGAAGAGATCAGCCTGGCACAGTTTTTGGGTTATTCCATGACAGTTGCCTCCATAGTGATCTTTAACAGGAGCAGTGATGAAGCTTTTTCCGAACCCGGGTCCAGGCCTGTCTGAAACCACGCGTCCATGGCCCCTGCCTATTGCATTTTACAGGAAATGCGGCTAAAATAACCGGAGATTTTCTTAGAACAAATACTACATCTCCGTTCTAAATTCTACAAACAATTCCCGCATATTCTACATTAATCCTCATTTGCCGGGCCGAACTTTGTCACAAGTTCTTCAGGTATTGAAATATTATTTTTCATAGCCTGGAAGCTTAGAGTGTTATGAAAGGCATCTTCCCTCGATAGCTATACTGCAAAGATACGCGATTGTTACTTTACACATTTGATTTCGCTGTACGTCGCAAAAATTTTCTGCATCTGACTTCGCTGAGGGATTGATTGACGCTGTGACACCG
>JBEBSO010000153.1:0-7688 GCA_040394275.1 Telluribacter sp. | reverse complement strand
GCAGTATCTCCCGTATTGCGACATGCTGTAAATGTCAGCCGCCCGGAGAAATGATCCGCTCACCGGGCGGATGTATATGCACGGGTTTATACACGCCGGGACCGGCCGACCCCTGAAACAGAATATAATTTTCAAATCATTACAAATACCAGCCATTTTATAGAAATTAAAGGAAAATATCAGTATATAATATAATTATATATTTTCTCTTTGAATACAAAACAAAATAATATTTTGTTTTGTATTCAAAGAAACTACAAACCGGAAATTGAACTTTCCCATACATGAACAAGAGAAGCGTCGAGACCGTGCTGACGCCGCCCCCGCCGAAAATGGTAGGCGACGGTTTTAAAGTACACAACTTTTTTCCAAACGGGCACCGGCTGGGGCTCAGGCGAATGAGCCCGTTCTTCCTGCTCGATTACAATGCGCAGATGGTCGTTCCGCCGGCCGACATCCCGCGAGGTGTGGGTGTTCATCCGCACCGCGGTTTCGAAACCGTGACCATCGCCTGCAAAGGAAGTGTCGCCCACCATGACAGTGCCGGGCATCAGGGTACTATCCGTGAGGGAGAGGTGCAATGGATGACTGCCGGCGCCGGGATCCTTCACAAAGAATATCATGAAGAACATTTTGCAAAAACAGGCGGCCTCTTCCAGATGGCGCAGCTATGGGTCAACCTGCCGGCTGCGCACAAAATGACCCGGCCGGGCTACCAGCTGCTGGGTGACGACAGGATCATCCGCCGTCATTTGCCCGGTGAAGCCGGGACCGTGCGGGTGATTGCAGGCAGCTTCGAAGGCAGCCGGGGCCCGGCTTCTACCTTCACCCCTGTCGAGCTATACGATGTGATGCTGCGAAAAAACCGCGCCATCGACTTCCATCTCCCACAACGGTACAATACCGGTATCCTGCTGATGGAAGGAAGCCTGCTGGTCGGTGAAGAGCAATTGGTACCGGCCGACCATTTTATACTCTTTGACAACGACGGGGACTTTCTCTCTGTAGCGGCCGCCTCTGAAGATACGCACTTTCTCGTGCTCAGCGGAGAGCCGATAGATGAGCCCGTTGTCGCTTATGGTCCATTCCTGATGAATACCCAAGAGGAGATCCGCCAGGCGCTTGACGACTACAACCACGGCGGATTCGGCTACCTGGAGTAATTTCTCTCTATCCCAGTCCGTGTTTCAGTGCCATCTCCCGGATAAATGTATACCCGGTTTCAGCGATATCCCACGGATCCGAGAACTCCCTCCACACACCGATAGCGTTTGCAAAATCCGGGTCGTTCCTCGAAAACGCCTCGATCGTCAGCCATCCTTTATATTGTATGCCGGCGAGGGCCGAGAAGGCATCATCCCACAATACCTGGCCGCTGCCCGGGGTACCCCGGTCGTTCTCGCTTATATGGACGTGTGCCAGCACCGGTGCCAGCGTGCGGATGGCTGTTTTGCTGCTTTTCTCTTCTATGTTGGCATGGTGGGTATCGAACATGGCCCGCACATTCGGATGATCTGCAGCCTTCACCAGCTTCAGCAGCTGGTCTGCGGTATTGCACAGGTAGCACTCGAAACGATTGAGCGCTTCCAGGCCAAAAACCACTCCCGACCCGGCAGCATAGTTTCCCGCCGCCTGCAGCACTTCACCCGCCCGCGCGTACTCCGCTTCGCTGGCCGGCCTGTTTGCAAATACCGTATGGGCGGAATGGAAAGGACCGCAAATCAGCCCCGCATTCAGGTCAACGGCCCTGTCGACGGCCCATTTGATCCTGTCCAGCGCCTTCTCCCTTACCAGGACGGACTCGCTTACCGGGTTATTTTCCGGGCCCAGTGTAATGACCGAAGTTGTTTCCAGGCCGATGGATTTTGTAAAATCACCCATCCTGCGGTAGGCGGCCGGATCCTCCCCGCCCATATAGAATTCAACCCCGTCGTACCCGATCTTTTTCAATCGCTCCAACGTGGGATACAAGGCCTCGGAAACGGCTGCCGACCAGGCCAATACGTTAAATCCAATTTTGTTCATCGCCTGAAAATATCATCTTCCTATAATCAGCCTGGTTTGCGCAGGCGACTGATCCGCATCCTGCAGGATCACTTTTAGTTCCTTTTCCTTAAAAAGCGCGCGGTCAATTGCCAGCGTAACCTGCTGGTGGCCTGCGGGTACCTCCGCCATGATTTCGTCCTTCCCGGTTTTCAAACCCTTGCCTGCCACCCAGGCGCTCACCCCGTCTGCCGAGTTGAGCACCAGCCTGATATTTCCTTTCGTCAATACTTCTATATCAAACCGGGCGATACTGTAGCGCCTGCCCTGTCCGGTCTCCGCTACGGGAAGCTCCTCCAGCGGGACGGCACCGGAAACCTTCGCGTACAAAGGCGCAAATGGAAGCTTAGCCCCGGCCCTGGCCGCCATAGACGGCCCCTCCTCCCGGAACTTCGCCGCCACCTGCCTGTCGGGCGACAATACCTCCCAGCGCCGTACCAGCCGTGCATTGGGCACACGGAAGTCGCCGGGCTCCCCGAGCCGGGAAAGAAACCCGACCAGGTCGGTAAACTCCTGCTTATCCAGGCCGGCCGTAAGTCCCGGGGGCATCAGGGAACCGGGTATTTTTTCGAGGGAACGGACCTGGTTTTTCGGAATGGCTACCTCTGTCCCTGTCACATCCCGGATGACGATCTCCGAAAGTCCGCTGCTCACCAGGTAACCCATCAGCTCGCTTCCGTCGGCTTTCTGAACCCGCTGAAGCTCATATCCTTCCTTAATCGAGTGTGTGGGATAAAGGATGGAACGTATGATCGTTTCCACCGGAGAGCTAGTACCGAGGCTGCTCAGATCCGGACCGATGCGCCCTCCTGCCCCTCCGATGGCATGGCAGGTCTGACAGGTAAGCTCCGGCTTGCGGTACACGACCTCTCCCCGTGCAGGATCCGCAGTATTCCGGATGTCACGTGCCAGCGCTTGTATTTCCCTGTCATTGAGCTGCTGAGGCATTTTCTCTGCAGGAAGGACCCCTCCTGACAACTCAAGCGCCTCCTTCAGCAATTTTACATCCTCGTCCTGATGCCTGTTGAAAGGAAGCTGCCGCTGCACCACCTGGCGACCCGACACCGCCAGCTCTACCGGTATTTTTGTCCGGGCCAAAACATCTGCCAGCGCTTTCGTCCCGGGCTTCGTAGCGAGAAATGCCCGGAACAGGTCCGTAACGTCTGTCTGTACAGGGAGGCTCTTCAGCAGCCGCCCGGCGATCCCGGCTCCCTGCCCCGCATCCACCGTCGCCATCTGTGCGGCGGCGAGCACACGTAAGCCGGCAGGCTGACCGGATTCGGCAAGCGAAACGAGCCATTGGGTGGCCCCGGGAGTCTTCATACCTGCCAATGCCTGGAGGCCCGCTTTCTGGATATTTTTGTCTCCCTGTCGGATCAGGGAGACCAGCCTATCGTCCATCCCCTGCATCTGCCAGAGTCCCGCCAGGCGGATCGCCCGCACGGCGACGTCTTCGTCCTTACTTTCCATCAAGGGCGTCAGCCGTTCCAGGTTACGGTCGGGCTTTACCTTTCGCTTCTGGGCTGCCTGCTCCAGCACACCCAGCTGCGCAGCCTGGCTCTTCAGGTCCGTCTCCGCCACAGCCAGCTCAAACAACGTGCTCAGCTCGGGAGCTTCCGCTGATTTCGCAAGCGAAGCCAGCACGTCTTTTTCGTAATCGCGGGGAATATTCCCGTCGCGGTACATCTTCATCAGCTGGGTTACCGCCTCCGAAACAGCGGCCGACTTCAACGCATAGGCCGTCTTACGGGCATTCCCGAAGAAACCAGGCTCACCTCTCAACCGCTGCAACCATACCGGCTCAAGTTCACGAAGGGTCTGCCAGAGTGCAAAATCCAGGTATTCATCCATCGGCTGCTCCACCACCTCCAATGCGCTCCTCGCTGCTTCGGCCGACTGCAGCTTCCGCAGCGCGATCACCGCTTCCAGACGTACCTGCGGATGTTCATCCTTTACTGCCCTTTCCAATATACCGGGCACATCTGCAATCTTTTTGTGCCAGCGCTGCAGCGCGCGCAGGGCAGCGGCACGGGCATTCGGGCTTTTGGCCTGCAGCAGGGCCAGCAAAACCGGCTCATTGATCACCTGAACGGCCTGGTATACCCAGAGCGCTTCCAGGAGGTGATGCTCATAATCAGCCGCGCTCCTGTCCAGCTGCGCCACCCATTTTTCCAGTGCAGGCACTACCTGGTCCGCTCCTTTTTCCTTCAGCACCTGCCTGGCCTGGGCCCGGGTCCATTCCTCTGGAAGCTTCAGCAGGTTCAGCAGTTGTTCCGCCGGAAGCCTGCTCAGCTTCGGCGTCTTTACCAAAGGCCTGTCCTTGGCTACAATACGCCAGATACGGCCGTGCTGCTGATCTCTCCTGGGATCATGAAAATCCACCTCTCCATGCTGAATGATCGGGTTATACCAATCGGCAATATAGATTGCCCCATCCGGCCCGAGGCTTACATCGACCGGGCGAAAGGCTACATGGTCAGTCCACAACAGGTCGTCCAGCTGCCTGGAAACATACCCGCTCCCCTGCGGCTCCAGGCGGAACCTGTTCACCCGGTTGGCCCGGAAATCATTGGCAATCATTGTACCGGCCCAGCTTTCCGGCAGGTGCCTGCCTGAGGCTATTTCCAAACCGCAATGCTTGGGCTGTCCCGGGTTCAGGCCCCTGATGATCCGTTCGGCACCCGGAGAGGTCAGAAAAGTGGCGCCCGGGAAGGCATAGTTGATCCCTTCTCCTCCTGCCCCGTCGGTAAGAAAAGACTGCCCCCACCTGTCAAACCGCAGTCCCCAGGGATTGACCAATCCTTTCGCATATACGCTGAGCTCGAGCGTCCCGGGATTGAGCTCCCACACGCCGCCGCCTTCCAGCCGCCGGATTCCGTGCGGCGTCTCCACGTGGCTATAGATATAAATTGACTGGTTGAAATACAAGCTGCCTTCCGGCCCCCAGCGGAAGGTATGAATCAGGTGGTGGGTATCCGCGGTCCCGAATCCGCCCAGGATACGTCTTTTTTTGTCGGCCTTTCCATCCCCGTCGGTATCCGCCAGATGAAGAAGCTCCGTCGAATTGGCTACATACACGCCGCCGTCACCGGGCAGAATACCCGTCGGGGTAAGGAGGCCTTCGGCAAAAACAGTCGACTTGTCGGCTTTACCATCCCCGTCCGTATCCTCCAGCACATAAATCTTATCATTTGCCTCCTCTCCCGTCTTTAAATGCGGGTAGGAAGTGCTGCTGACCACCCAAAGCCGTCCGTCCGCATCCCAGTTCATCTGGATCGGCTTGGCCACCATCGGATCGGAGGCAAAAAGGCTGATCTCAAATCCCTCGGCAATCCTGAAAGCCTCCAGCTCACGCCGGATGTCCGGAGCGGAATCGTACTTCTTTCTCTCCCGGTTTACCGACGACGCAAACATCAGCATCAGCGGCACAACCAGCACCAGCGACCACCTCTTCCACTGCCTGCTCCCGGCAGTAGCCTGCAGGGGCTGCCCTGCCTTTGCTGAAGACGCTACCCCGGATGTGCTCTTTGTTACTTTCATTGCTAGTCGAATTCTACTTGGTTGGGATGAATTGGTAAACCTGCTGCCTGGGAGCACGCTGTGCTGCGATCTGGGCTTCAAGCCAGGTAATCAATATATTGAGGTCTTCCAGTCCCTGCTTGTGACGTCCCTGCTCATAGGACCGGAAGCCCAGGATATAGGTCCGGTTGGGCGGACGATACTGGTGAAAATACAGGCCGTTTTTCTTTACAATCAGCCCCCTCAGGCGCTCTGCCCGCTCGTGGGCAACTCCTTGACCGATCACCATTCCCTGCTCCCACAGCCCTGCTGACGCGGTCAGCAGCTGGACACCATCCGCATAGAGTGTATAAAATCCTTTTTTCAACCCCGTCACCCGCAAGTGCCGGACCTGTGTGGCGACCTCCGACAGGGCGGACGGCACAGGCAAGGGAAGCAGGGGCTCGTCCCAGGTAAAACGGAAACCGCTTTTCGGATCGCTATCGGGCAGCAGGCGCAGCGAGGGAGAAGACGAAGTATATCCGCCCTTTCCGGAGACGGTGATCTCTGCGGATTCCCGTCTTTCGGGGAGCCCGAGCCCGCGTTCCAGCGCCAAAGCCAGGCAATAGTATCCCGATTCATTGAGATGTATGCCGTTGTCCGACAGCGTCGCCGACCGGGCAGCAGCAGATAAAGGCTTAAAGACGTCGACGAAACGGGCATTGCGCGCAGCTGCGATCCTGCTTATCGCCGTGCCGTACAGCTGAAGCGCCAGGTTGTCGGGAGAAGAAACATCCACGCCACCGGCCGAAAAAACGGGTGTGGGTGAAAGCAGCACCAGCCGGGCGTTGAGCCCCGATACCCGGTCGAGAAGCTGTTGGTACCCATCGTTAAAGCGGGGAAGCCCGGCTTCGCCTTCCTGGGATTCGATGGCGCCGTAGGCCATAAAAATTACGGTAGGATTGGCCCCGGTGATCTGCTCAATCAGCAGGTCGTAGGCGGTCGGAGGATTGGTAATGTAGCTTCTTGCC
Organism: Telluribacter sp.; assembly: GCA_040394275.1. Classification (GTDB taxonomy): domain Bacteria; phylum Bacteroidota; class Bacteroidia; order Cytophagales; family Spirosomataceae; genus JBEBSO01. Next base: position 1,116 of record JBEBSO010000153.1, on the reverse strand, counting down.
TCTCCGAACACATTGTCGCCGCTCCAGCCGATATTTCGAAACGTGAGGTTTCGCCCGGGCCATCTCGTCGTGAGCGCCAGTTCCAGGTACCCGAAGTCCTGGTCGTTTTCAAACAGGGCGTTGCCGACAAAGACAACCCTGTCTCCGTCTGCAAGCTCGAAAGGCGCTCCGGCCGGACCTGGTGAGGCATCCTGCGCCAGGCCGGGACAGCCGGCCGCCAGAAGTGCCATCAGGAAAAAGCGGGCGAAAAGTGTACTTTTCATTCGCATGCAAGGGTATTTTTTTAACATAGATTCATCCGAATAAGCTGCCCGTTCCGGGGGAAAGGCGCAAATATTGACCAGATCAAAAATTTAAGAAATTCCCCGTCTCTCCATCCTGTACTGACCTGTTGGGAGAGGGTCCGGGTTGCGCTTCGCCCGGCAGCTTCCGACCGGCCATTCGTTCATTACCAGGTTACACTTTCCCCGTCTGCCAGCCCTCCGCCGGATTTTGCAAACCGGAAGCGCGTAGTAATTTCCGGGTTGACAAAAGCTTCGAATACTTCCGCTACAGGCCTCCGGGTCAGCATTTGTATATCCACAGAAGGAATCTTTGTTTTTTCCATATTATCCTGTTTTTATTTTGTGCATCAAAATCCGCAAGCGGCTGTTTGCCAATGCATTGCTTCTCCCCCGGTTTGCTTACCAGAAATAAGTTTTCCGGTGAGCGAAGCCTGCCTCCCCGCGGTACCGTAATTAGCTTTATATTGACCTCCCGGACGGGTAAAGGCCGTAAGCCTGTATTATACCAGCCGATCGCTTTCCGGCACGCAAGAGATTTCTCCGGCAGAATCTGCCTTTTTTACATCACTCCGTCCGAACGAATACGTATTATTGCAAAAATAATTTTTCTTTCAAAATGAAAGCTGATCTTACTCCCGACCCTTCTGCAGGCAGCCAGTCCCGCCGGGTTGCCCTGACAGCACTCAGCACAGCCGGCCTGGGGCTTCTCGCCGGCGCTGCCAGCGCTTTCCCTGAAAAAAAAGTAGCTGCTTCCCTGAAAATATACCATACCGTCAAGGAAATGACGGAAGACAAGTCGCTGAAAAGGGGAACATATGCCCGGGTGATGGGC
>JBEBSO010000152.1:0-7730 GCA_040394275.1 Telluribacter sp. | reverse complement strand
AGAGTGCCTTCCTTTTCGTCGATATTCACTTTCCATTCGTTCCGCACGTTGTAGTATATCTCCGAAAAGACGGCAAGCTGCTCGGAAGCGGCGTTGCTCTCATACACGAGCTCGTCGGGCTTGTAGCTGACCAGCCTGATGCTGGCGGAGGAGTCCGGCCGGAGGGTGAGTCCCTCCAGCGCCGGAGCGAACTTCTGGTCTATTACCGCTTTTTCGCGTACTTTCAGCGAATCGAGCGCTTCCAGCTCCTTGTCAGCGTTGGGGACAATTTCGTAGCTGCTGACGAACCAGGCGTTGCCGAAAGCATCGGGATTTTGTATGGCGGTGGGATTTCCCTGCTGGTCTTTGCTGATAATGTACCTGGTATTCAGCATGTTCAGCACATCCGGGTTGGGCTTGCTCTTCATAAACTGGTTTTCGACCAGCTCCTGGTATCTCCTGAGCTTGGCCCCGTGATAGCCGCCTATGGATTTATGAAGATAGGAAGCGTCGGCGCTGGACATGAAGTTGCCCCTGCTCTGGTCCAGCACGCGATAGCTCAGCGCGGGATCTTTCAGGATCTGCTCATCGGCCGGGGAAGGATGTTTTACTGCGTCAATCGTAAATTTGGAAACAAAATCCTCTTCATTGAGGTATCTCTTGCCCACGCCGAAAGCATCTGCGATGGTAAGCATGAGCAGGGAGGCGAAGGCGAACGCCGTTTTCATACGGTTGTTCATCCACAGCCAGATCAGCAGCGCCGAAATCAATATAAAGAACATCGACCGGAAGGCGTCGCCCCGCAGCATGCTTTCCCGGTCGCCCTGCAATGCCCTGTACAGCTCGTTGGCAAAGTTCTGATCCTGCGTCATCTGCACAAAATCCTGAACCAGCGCCGGGTCGGCTTCTGATCTGAAGCTGAAGAACAGCGAAGGTGCAAGCCCGAGCAGCAGGCACAGGCCGGCGGTCAGGCCGAGGCTGATCAGGAACGGCTTCCGGATTTCATTGAATCTGCCGGCTTTCCCGGAAAGCTCCCTGACCGCAAGCACGCCCAGGAAAACCATCAGCAGCTGGGCAAGCGAAAGGACCATGCTGACGGATCTGAATTTATTGAACAGGGGAAAGTAGTCAAAGAAGAAATAATTGACGGAAGGGAGGTTTTTTCCCCACGACCAGACAATGTACATAAGCACCGATCCCAGCGCCCACCACTTCAGCCGCCCCCTGACAATAAAGAGGGACAGCACAAAGAGAAACACCACGATGGCTCCGGCGTAGACAGGCCCCCCGACAAGCGGCTGAGCTCCCCAGTAGAGCGGAAGGGGCTGTTGGACGAAATTCCGCGCGTTGGCCGGATCGACCCCGCGGCCTACGAGCGCTTTGTAGAAATCGGACTTTTCGGTAAGCGATCCGCCCGAAGGTCCTCCGTACAGATTGGGGATCAGGAGGGTGAGCGTCTCGGCGATGCCCACGCTTCCGTAATAATAGGCGTAGTCTTTGTCGAGCCCGTCGTTTTTCTTCCCGGAGTCCTTGGCGGCGGCCCTGGTGAGCTCGGATTTTCCGCGGATCGTTTCCCTGGTGTAGTCGTATGCATTCCACAGCCGTGTGGTGTGATTGCTGACGGCCAGCAGGGCGCCGAGCGCCAGGCCGGAAAGTACCCGCACCAATTGCCCGGATCTGCCGCTCCTGATGAGCGCCCAGGACTCGATAAGCACAAGGGCCGCAACGCTGAGCCCGATATAATAGGTGATCTGGATGTGATTCGAATAGAGCTCCAGCGACATAAATACCGCGGTCACGGCGGCACCGGTGAGCCAGTTGCGCCTGAAGGCCAGCAGGACGCCGGCCAGTATGCCCGGTGCATACCCTACCGCCATGATTTTGGAAATATGCCCCGCTTCGAGGCTTACCAGGTTAAAGGAAGCGAACGTAAAAGCGATCGCACCGGTAGCGGAAAGCCAGTAGCTGCCGCTCAGCACGAAAAACAGGAGGTAGGCGCTGATGAGGGAGACCAGGAAGATGTCGGCCGGTACGGGCAGCATCCCGTAAAGGTAGCCGCCCAGCTTGGAGGAGAGGCTGGCAGGATAGTTGCCGACGATCATATAGGAAGGCATGCCGCTGAACATGCTGTTGGTCCAGGAGGCCCATTCCCCGGTCTGCTCGTGGTATTTTTTCAGCTCTTCGGCGGCTCCTCCGGCCTGGACGATGTCATGCATTTTCAGTCTTTTCCCGCTCAGGATGGGAGAGGAGTAGAGAACGGAAATAAACAGAAATCCTATGAGGGTAATTGCATGCGGTAGAAGCCGTTGCCAGGAAAGCCGCTTGTTCATAAATAACTTTTTTTTGATTGGGACTACAACTGTTAATTTTCTGTAAAGACTTACAAATATAGAAGGATTCGCGTATGTTTGACCCGGAACAGGCAGCCGGGAAGGCCTGTATAAAAGTCCGGCAATGCAGCCCGGGTAGTATTTTTTTGGAAATACCCGGTAAATTTGTACCCGGGAAGTATTTGATACTTGCTTATTGCCGTTAGTTACAAATTAAAACCAAAATTTATAAAATACCCATAAATGAAAAGAATTGCAGTTTTTACTTCAGGGGGTGATGCCCCTGGAATGAATGCCTGTATCCGGGCGGTAGTCAGAGGGGCGTTATATCACAATATCGAGGTGTACGGAATCCTGAGGGGATATAGCGGGATGGTTGCGGGCGATATTTTTCAAATGAGTTCGCATTCGGTAAGCAATATAGTACAGCGGGGAGGGACCATCCTGAAATCGGCCCGCAGCAAGGAATTCATGACGGCGGAAGGACGGAAAATGGCCTACGAAAACCTGGTGAAGCACGGCATAGAAGGGCTGGTGGCCATCGGGGGGAATGGTACGTTTACCGGCGCCATGATATTTTTTAATGAATACGGCCTCCCCATTGTAGGTGCGCCGGGCACGATAGACAACGACCTTTACGGAACCGACTACACCATCGGCTTTGATACCGCGGTGAATACGGCCCTGGAAGCCATCGACCGGATCAGGGATACGGCGAGCTCCCATGACCGGGTCTTCTTTATCGAGGTAATGGGACGGGACTCCGGGTATATCGCGATCCAGTCCGGGATCGGCGGAGGGGCGGAGATCGTCATGGTGCCCGAGGTGCTTACGCCGGTCTCGGAGGTCATTGCCACGCTGAAGCAGGGATGGAGCCGTTCCAAGACCTCCTCGATTGTGATCGTGGCAGAGGGAGATGAAGAAGGGGGAGCGGCGGAAATTGCGGAGAAAATAAAGAAGCAGATCGACGTAAACGACATAGATATGCGGGTGACCAATCTGGGGCATACGCAGCGGGGGGGCTCGCCGTCCGGATATGACCGGATACTGGCCAGCCGGCTGGGCCTGGGTGCGTTGGAAGGCCTGCTGGCCGGTGAGAAAAATGCCATGGCAGGGATCATCAACAATGACCTGGTGTACACCCCGTTTGAGGATACCATCCGCCTGCCCAAGCCGATCAGTGAAGACCTGCTCAGGATGGTGAAGATTCTCAGCGTCTGAAGCTAGCAATAGCCCATCAGGGTATAGATGGCATAGCCCACCAACTCATGCCAGAGCAGCGTGAAGTTTCCGAGGGCCTGCCCGTCGGGGGCCAGAAGCCGTTTTGCCGTGTAGCTGAACCTGCCGCCGTAGAAGTCGCAGGGAAAAACATCGACCTGCAGCCCGGCTTTTTCAAAACACCCGGCAGCCCGCCTGAGGTGAAACGCGGAGGTGATCAGCAGCAGCTTGTCATTTTCCATGGCACGGTCTTTCAGAAGGCCGGCCGAAAGCAGGGCATTCTCCCGGGTATTCCTGGACTCCTCTTCCAGGTAAATGTCGCCTGCCGGTACGCCCCAGGCGATGAGGAGGGCCCTGGACTGCTGCCCGTCCGCAAGATCAAGCTCCCTGCGTCTTTTGTTATCGGTACCGCTGATGAGAATTTTCCGGATTTTGCCGGCTTTATACAGCAGGAAGGTCTGGAGCAGGCGGTCCGCGCTGTTGCCCGCCGCCGGGTGGTCGGTGTCCAGCCGGGTGATGTGAATGATTCCGCCCGTAAGAAGGATACCCGTATCATAGGTGCCGGGGAGGTCGCGGATGTTTTTCGGCGGATATTCCCACCGGAGGAAAGCCTGGTTGACGATAAAATTGTTGGAGAACGCGTAGAGCAGGAGCAGCGCTACGGCCAGCCACCGTTTGTATCCCGATGCGGGAAGCTTATACAGGCTGAACAGCAGGATCATGAAGAGAAGGCTCAGCGGCATCAGCAGGAAATCGAAGGCTTTTGAAAGAAAATAAAACATAGCCGTTGGGGATTCTCGGTTTCAGGTTAAATTTACGCGTTTTGCGAGGTATTTCTGCATCAATACCCATGAAATTATTCCCGGCCGCTATGTGCGGCAACGGATACAGGCGGCGGTGTTGTTTTAGTTCCGGAGCAGAACTTTTTAAACTTCTTCAACTCTTTAAACTTTTCGAACTTTTTATACGCATGGAAAAAAAGGTTATTCTGGCATTTGTTATGTTGTGCTTTGCCATGAGCAGGGCGTGGTCGCAGGGATATCATATCGAGGTAACCTTTAAAGGAATGAAGGACTCTGCCTGTATACTCGGGCATTACAGCTACACCAATACCTCCTTTTTTGCGAAAGACACCGCCACGCTGGATGCGGACGGGAAGCTGGTTTTCGAGGGAAAGAACGATCTGCCGGGCGGTCTGTACCTGGTCCTGCTGCCGGGGAAGACCAAATGGGTGGAAGTGATTTATTCGGGCCTGGAGAAAAACTTCTCTATCTATGCGGATACGGCCGATGTGGTAGGCAGCATCGAGGTGAAAGGGTCGGAGGAAAACCGTCTCTTTTATGATTTTAACAGGAAGGCCAGGCAGGTATCGCTGGAAGCGGAGGCGCTGGACAAGGAATTGCGGCAGACCCGTAACAATACGGAGAGAGAGGCGATTCAACAGAAAATCAGGGCAGCCCAGGAGCGCTTTGCCGTCTTGCGGACCCGGTTCCTGGCCGACAACAAGGACAGCTTCGCAGCGAAGCTGATCGGCATGGCCCGCGATCCGGATGTGTCGGGCATTCCCAGGCTGAAGGACGGGAGCGAAGACAGGGAGGCCATTTACAAGCACTATAAAGCCCATTTCTGGGACGGGTTCGATTTCAACGACGACCGGCTGCTGCGGACCCCTTTCCTTCAGCCGAAGCTTGAACGGTACTTCCGGGACCTGGTGGTGCAGGTGCCCGATTCGGTCTGCGGGGAGGCCGACCGGCTGATTGCGAGGTCGGCCAACAAGGACATCCGGGCTTACCTCATCTATTTTGTGACCAGGGAGTACGACGAAAACAGCAAGATTATCGGCACGGAGCCGGTCTTCATTCACATGGCGGAGAAGTATTATCTTACCGGCCAGATAGAGGTGTCAGAGGACGGGCTGAAAAAGGTGAAAGAGCGGGTGACCATCCTGAAGCCCCTGCTGCCGGGAAAGCTTATTCCCAACCTGAGCCTGTCGGACACGCTGAAAAAGGCCTTCACGCTGCACGGCATAAAGGCGGAATATACCATCCTGTATTTCTATTCACCTTCCTGCAGCCATTGCAAGGAAAGCGTACCCAAGCTCCGGTCCTTTTATGAAAAGAACAAGTCGTACGGCGTGAAAATCCTGATGGTGCCGATCGAGGAAAGTCCCGAGGAGTGGAAAAAATTCATCCGCGAATACAAGCTCGGCGATATGATACATGGCTATGACTACACGCGGTCGGTGCACTACCGGCAGCAGTTTGACGTGTATTCGACGCCTACCCTCTATTTCCTGGACAGGGACAAGAAAATAATCACCCGCAAGGTCCCGACGGACGAAATGGAGAGATTTTTCACATTTTAACGGGAAAATTCGGCGACAGGTAAAAAACAGGCGGCAGGGTCGAAGTAAACAGCCGGGGGCTCAGCGCATTTTCCTTCGTTTAGACAGGTAGGTGGCCAGGATCGGCTCTATTCCCTTTTCAATATCCGCTTCGATAAACTCGATGCGGTATTGCCCGCATTTCAGCCTGAGCTCCTGGTAGTAATTGCGGACGGTTTCCTGGTAACGCGCTCTTACCTCATGGGGCTGTATCCTGACTTTATCCCCCGTTTCCAGGTCAATAAATTCGTAGGGCCGGTCCTCGAAAGCAAAATCTTCCTCCGTCTTTTTGTCGGTCACATGGAAAAGCAGGACCTCGTGCATCTGGTGCCGGAGATGCCGGAGGCCGGAGAAGAGCTGGCCGGCCTGTTCCGGGTCGTCAAACATGTCGCTGAAAAGTATGACCAGCGACCGTTTGTGGATCTGCTGCGCGATCAGGTGTATGACGCCGGCTACGGACGTTTTTTTCTGCGGTTTCGGATGCTTCAGGACCCGCTCCAGCTCAAGAAGCAGCTTGTGTACATGTGAGGCGGTGGATTTGGCCTGTGTCTGGTATTCCAGCGTATCCGAAAAAACGGAAAGGCTCACGGCATCCTTTTGCTTGTGCAGCATCCAGGCCAGTGAGGCTGCCGCCAGTGTGCTGAAGGTGATTTTTCCGTGGTTGTGCTGCGGGTAGTACATGGACGACGAGACATCCAGCAGGATGTGGCAGCGCAGGTTGGTTTCCTCCTCGTACCGCTTCAGGAACAGCCGGTCCGTTTTGGCAAAGACCTTCCAGTCGATATGACGTGTGCTTTCACCGGTATTGTACAGCCGGTGCTCCGCAAATTCTACAGAAAACCCGTGAAAAGGAGACTTGTGCCGCCCGGTGATGAAGCCTTCGACCAGTTGTTTGGCAAGGAACTCGAGCTGGCCGAATTCCTTTACCCAGGCAAGATCCAATGCTGCGCCGGCCATATCGAAATAAGATTATTTGTCTTCGTCCGTTTCCGGGAAAAACAAAGATTTAAGTAGTTCCTCCGAGGATGCCGTCAGCGCTTCATTGACTTTGCCGTCATGGCCGACCACCCGGATCGCCACTTTGGCTATTCCCTGGGAGATCATCTCCAGCTCCCTGGCCGCCGCCTTGCTCAGGTCGACAGTACGGGATTTGCTGTGCGGACCCCTGTCGTTCACCCGGACGATTACCGTCCAGCTGTTGGAAAGGTTGGTTATCTCCAGCATGGTGTTGAGCGGCAGCGTCTTGTGGGCAGCAGTGAGGCTGTTGTTGTTGAAAACCTCCCCCGAGGCGGTTTTACGGCCATGGAATTTTGAGGCATAATAAGAGGCTATCCCGTTCTGTACCTTATACAAAGTCGTGTTTGAGGTGTGGCCGGGGTCGTGTCCCGTTAATGCCATGATCAGAAAGACCAGAAATGATTGTGAACTCATACTGTTGATTTAAATGAAACATGTGGCCGGAAAAGATGAATGCAGACTTTAGCGTCATCTCCGCCATTTGATATGGGTCACGTCACGGGTCCAAATATAAAGGAAAAAATATCAACTCTTCCGGCTTTTGGCGGAATAGGTCAGCCAGGGATTGAAATAATCATATTTTGGTCTCTTTTTTGAAGTTAATATTTGTTAAAGCGGGGCGCCGTGCGTGCATGCGGCCGGCACAGGGGCGGGAAAAGCCGGTATACGCCGCGCCGGGAAGAAGCGGTACCGGCGGGTAAAAACTATGGCTATTCAGAGATATTTTTATGATTTGTTTTGCCGGCGATAAACATAAATTTTATTATATCATTTGTTGTAAACAATAATCTTTATACTTTAGC
>JBEBSO010000151.1:0-7732 GCA_040394275.1 Telluribacter sp. | reverse complement strand
GCTCGAGCGGGATATTGAACAGCATGCGCTTGCCGTTGGAATCCGGCCTGATGACCGCCCCGGCCAGGTTGCCGGCCAGGTTGATGCCCCCGTTGACCAGGAAGCTGTTTCTCCGGTTCCGGGAAAGCGGGTGATAGGAAATGTTGTACGAAGTTTCCAGGATGAACCGGTTTTCGAGAAGGCTGAGGTAGCGGGCGATGTCGCTCTCCGAAGCCGGGTTGGTGAAATCGAACAGCTTGTTGATGAAATCCTCCCCGAATTTGCCCGGGCTCAGCAGGTTTGCCCGGAAAGGTACCAGGGTATGCTCTGTGGTAGACCGGTGACTCCAGGTATAGCCCCATTCTGCGCTGGTCGAATTCTGCGAATACACGCTGGGCTGCTGGATAATTTCATATCCCAGCTTAAACGAGGTGGAGGGCAGCGTACGGCTGATCTCCGGCCGGTAGCGGAAGAAGGGAAGGATAAACCGGGGAAATCCCAGCTCCGCATTGAAAAGGTACCGGCGGTAGTCGTTGTTGGCGATGCTGCGGTTGCCCCCGAGCTGGAAGTTGAGGTTGACATTGCCGCTGATGCGGAGGTATTCCGCCCCGCCGAAAATATTTTTGTTCGTCCAGGAAAGATCGAGCTGGCCGCCGGTGGTGTTGTTGGATTTGGTAGCGGCATTGAATTCGGCCCTGAGTGATTTCTTGCGCATCGGGGTAAGGAAGTAATGCGCATCCAGCTGTGCGGAATCCGATCCGGTCACGATGTCATACCTGTTCCGGACAAATTTGAAATTCTTGAGGTTGATAAACCGCGACAGGGTGATCGCGTTCATTTCGCTGTTGTACAGGCTTCCTTTGCGGAAACCGATGACTTCGTTGAAGGTTCGCGGGCGGTAGGCGTGTCCCGGGTCGTTCACGATGATCCCGGACCTGAGCCTTACACCTTTGTAATCCTCCTCCGACAATCTTCCCCGGTAGTCGGTATGTACGTAGATGCTGCGGATGTAGTAGGGCTTCAGCGCAGTCTGTGCCACATCGGGCTTGAGCTGCACATACATGTTGACCTGCCTGCTGCCGATGGTGGAATCGACCTTTACGATCAGGTTGTCAGGGTTGAAATAGTAAAATCCCTTGGTTTTGAGGTACTGATCGATCCGGGTACGCTCGGTTTCTATCACCGTGAACCGGTAGGGATTCCCCTGCTTCAGCAGCGTCTGGGGCTGGGAGCGCAGCAGCTCTTTCGAAAATGCCGAGCTGTCGTTTACCACGAAGCGCACCTCGTTGATGCTGTACCGGGGCTTGACATAAGCCACATAATCGGCCTTCGCCTTACGGCCCTTCAGCTCCACCAGCTGTCCTTCTGCCGTCGATTTGAAAAATCCCTCGTTGTTGAGGTAATTCTGAAAAATCCGTGTATTGTTGGTGATGATCCGCTGGCTGATGTAGACGGGAGGCTCACCGAATTTCCGCCTGAACCAGGCGCCGAAACCCTTTTCCTTTTTGGGTTCTCCAAACAGGTAATACAGCCCTACTTTATAGGGATACCCGAAAAGCGTCGTGTTGGGAACGGGGCGCAGAAGTTCGTCCAGCTGGCCATCGAGGCGTTTGACGTCGGCGGAAAGGGTGGCCGAATCGGGCTGAACCCGGATGCTGCCGCCCACGTAGAGGCTTTCGCCCGCAGGGATGTGCTTCCCGACGGAGCAGCCCGTCGTCAGGAGGGCCAGTAACAGGGCAATATGTTGATAACGGGATTTCAATGGGGGTGTTTTATAGTTCTATAGTTGAACTCCTTCCGAACTTTTAAACTTTATTTCTTAAATATCTCTTTAAACAAATCGTAATCGAACGTCATCACGAAGCTCAGGCCGGTTTCGACGATAAAGCCTTCCAGCACCGCCTGGTACTGGTTTTTCCGGTAAGCCCGCACTTTGTAGCGCCCGTCTTTGGTAAGCGCGTAGTTTACTGCGATGTTGTCGAAAATTTCCGTGGACTGCGCGGATTTCGCGGTGTTTTCAAGCTCGAAATTACGCCCCACCGAGACAGTCAGCCGGTCATCCAGGAAGGCTTTGCTCAGCCCGACATTCAGGTCCGTCCGTGATCCTGACGCCATATCGGCCGTCGAATTCAGGTTGAGATCCAGGTCGACGCCTTTGATCAGGTCGGAGGCCAGCATATTGAGCTGCTCGGTCAGCAGCTTGCTTACGCTCTGGCGAGCCATGGCCTCCGCGCTGAAGCCTTCCATGGAAGCGGCCCCGCTTTGATCGGTCATGAACTTGTTCAATACCAGCAGCGCAAATACCTGCTTGTTGAGCTCGGCTTCGTTGTTGGCCAGGTTTTCAAATACGCGGTTTTCCTTGAGCAGGTTTTTGATCCCTTCGTCTGCCGTCTCCGCAGGTGCGATGCCGAAGGTGATTTTCAGGTTGTTGATGGTACCTCCGATTTTCAGCTCCACATCCAGGGGCACTTTCCCGTAGCTGCGTGTCTGGCCGGGATCGATCGGCGTGGGGTCCGCAGACACCCGGTAGGCCGCTGTAATGTTCAGCTCCGCATTCAGGGGATCGCCTGTCCAGATCATGGAGCTTCCTTTTTTAATCTGGAACTGCTTTTTCAATACCTGGAAGGTCAGGTCGTACGTACCCTGGTCCAGGTTGTAAGCGCCCAGGATGAAGATTTCGCCGTTGGGCGCCACTCCTACGTTGAGCTGGGCATTGCCCTTCACCTTGAGGTTGTCGCCGTTCAGCTCGTCTACCACGATGGTAAACTGTGCGTTCTCATCCGTCTCGAGATTGAGCGACAGCTCCGAGGCGATAGACGTCGAAAGTACTTTGGTTTCGTCCGTGCCTGCCGCCTGCTGCGCGGGCTGCAGGTTGTCCATGTCGATAAATTCGACCACGCCTTCGGTATTGGCGGCGCCGGCGCTGTTGTCGGGTATCAGCACGGAAATATTGCTTTCGCCGAGGAGCTTTACATTTCCAAGCACGACGGAATTGGCACCGGCGCCCGATACATGAAGCCGGGCCTGGACAACCCCTTTCCCGTAAAAATAATCATTGTCTTTCCGGGAGGCATCGAGCACGTAGAACTTGTCCGTATTGATCCGCAGGTCGTAGCTGACGTCGGGTACATTGACCAGCTTCACCGTTCCGTCGAGGGTCAGCTTGTTGTTGAGGGTGTCGTTCAGTATGAAGTTCCGGAAGATCAGGTTTTCGTTTTCAAATGTCAGCCCGCTGTCGTTGATCCTGTACCTGGCGCCGAGCATGGACACATTAAAGGCCACGCTGTCAAATTTCATGCTCCCGTTGAGCAGGGGATTGGTGGTATTTCCCCTGATGGTCGTCCGGCCGGTCAGGGTGCCCTTCGCGTTGCGAAGCTGCCCGAAGCTGAATGCCTCGATGGTCTTGGCATGGAGCCTGTTTACATCCAGTGAAAAATCGAAGGGATTCTTCGCGTCGCTGACATAGTCTCCCTTCAGGCGGAGGTCGTTGCTGGCATCGTGCAGCTGTGCGTCAAGGTGGATCCGGCCGGCGTCTTTGTTGGTGGCATTGACCTGCAGGTCTCCCACGGGGATCTGCGTGACCACCAGGTTTTTGATGGTAAGATCCCCCGCAAAAGAGGGAGAGTCCATGTAGTTGCTCACCTCGATCCCTGCATCGAGCCTTCCTTTGGCCAGCGTGGAATCCATGGTAAACAAGGTGACGAACGGGCCGATGGCGATGCTGTCGGCCTCGATGCGGATAGGACCGTTGGGCTCGCCGGTGATGGAATGTATGTTCAGCTTCTGGGAGCGTCCCCTGCGGATCCCGAAATCCGAAACCAGGAGCCCGTCCGGTCCGTAGGTAATTTTACCCGTAGAGTCGGTTCTCCAGTTGCGGTAGTCCATCCGGAGGTTTTTTCTCAGGTTGAAAACATAATTTTTGTCTTCCCGGCGGAGCTGCCCCGAGAGGGCATGGCGTTCTGTGTCCAGCGAATCTCTGACCTGGAAATCAAACAGGAACCTGTCGTCGCGGAGGTCGCCCGTAAGAAATGCCTTCCGGATACGGAAGCTCCCCGTGCTGGCTTCGCCGAGGGCTGCGGTCAGGTCGGCCTTTTGCCCGTTGCCGGTCAGTGAAAGGGAAGTGTTCGAGATTTTCGTGGAATCGTATTCGACCAGCGGAGCATGCACCGTGAAATGCAGTGTGGTGTCGGCCTGGTTGCTCACCCTACCCGTAAAGCTGACGGGCTCCAGCTGCGTCAGGGCGGGCACAAAAGCCTGTAGTACAGGATGCCAGCGGAAATTCCCGTTGAGGGCGATGCTGTAGGGGTCTTTTACCCCGGCAACTGCGCTGTCGCTGATCCGGAAATATTTATTGATTTCCCCGACGACGATGTCGGCCAGTTTCAGGTAGGAAAAGCGGCCGCTCAGCTCCGCTTTCAGGAAAGGTGATTCGACAACTGCCTGCTGGCTGCCGTTTTCACCCGGTACCAGGTTCACCCTGAGGGAATCCAGCGTATAGGATTTGCCATGATTGGTAAGGGTCAGCCCGCTGATGTTGAGATCGCCGGCCGGCTTTTCCGGGTCGGCGGAAGTCAGGCGGGTCGAGAGATGACCTTTGATGCGCAGGCTGTCGGTATAGAGATGCAGGGCGTTCAGGTTCAGCTCGCTGATCCTGGTCTCCAGCACTACCGACGGAGGATCCTTGGAGAGATCGGCGGCGGCGGTCAGGGAGAGATCGGCATTCGGATCCCGGATGAATGCGTTGAGGTCAGCCTTGCCGGCATTGACGGCGCCTTCCAGCGTAAGGTTTTCGTAGGTATAGTTTCGTATATCGGCACTGTTGACGACACCGTTCAGGCGGGCCTGCATGGTCTTCGGATCCAGGCCCCGGCCGTCGAAGTCGGCGGTGAACGTCAGGGCCCCGAGCTCTTCCGGAGGTCTGCGCAGCAATTTGCCCATGTCGAAATCCCGGAGATGCAGCGAGCCGGTGTAGGCTGCCTTTGTGCTGTCGGTGATGTCCCTGAAATGGCCGGTAAGCGTGGCATCGCCCAGGGTGGTGGACAACCGGGTATCCAGGTTCAGATCCGACAGGGAACCGGCGATTTTACCGCTGAAAGTGAGCTGCTCCGGGATTTCCAGCGAAGCCGGTACCAGGCTGTCCGGCAGCAGCTTCAGCAGGTCGGAACGGGAGGAGGCCAGCTCCAGTATTTGCAGGTCAGCGCTTAGCTTGTCCGCGTCGGGAAGTCCGGCAATGGTCCCGGTTACTTTCAGACGGGTGCCGTCGAGCATACTGAAGGAGGCTTGCCGGATGGAAAGCCGGTCTACGGTCCCCGTGATACTAGCCTCTCCGGCCAGGTAGCCGCCGGGGTTTTTGCTGAACGGGGGCGTCGCCGAAAGATCCGGCATAAGCGTAAGCACATCGGCAAAAGCGAGGCGGCTGTTTTTCAGGCTGAGATTGACCTTTACTTTTCCTGTATCGTCAAACAGCTCGTCCCGGTTGCGGTAGCTCAGGGAAAGCTCGTCGGCCAGCTGTGTGCCGGGGGTCTTCAGGAGCAGGTTTTTCAGGTAGGTCTGCGTAGAGGAATAGGCGAAATCGGTATGCAGCTCCCGGAGCACCAGCCCGCTCTTCTCCCGGAAGGCGCCTTCGCTGATTTTTCCCTCGATCCGGTCGGCGGAATAGATAAAATCCGACAGTCCTACACGCAGATCGCTGAAGTGGAGGTGCCCGTAATCCATTCCTTTTTTGACCGGTACAGCCTGGTGGTCGTCGTACCTGATCTCGTTGTCGGTCAGGGAGAGCTTCCCGACTTTAACGGTCCAGCTCCCGGCAGACGTCGTATCCGCAGGTGCAGGCTGTGCGTTTTTGTCACCGGTTTTGGCAAATTCGACAAAAGCGGAGGTCTGGGAAAGGTCGATGCTCCGGATATTGATCCGCTGTCCGTCCAGATAGGTCTGGTCGATCTCCGCAGCAAACCTGCCCAGCCGGACACCATTGGTCAATCCGCTCGTTTCGTCGGCAAAATGCCAGTTTATATTGCTCAGTGAAATCTTTCCCAGCTTCAGGTCCAGTGTATCGGAAGCAGCTGAGGTGGTTTCCGGGGTCGGGATCCCTTCGTACATGCGCAGCCGGATGTCGCTGCCGGCCAGGTTGATCAGGGTAGGGTGGTACTGGTTGTAGGAAGGGTTGAACCTGGCAAAACGGGTGTTGCCTGCAGCGATGTAGGCATCTGTGCTGATACCCGTTACATCGTCCACGTAGGTAACGTGCACCCGTTTCAGCGAGATGTCGTCCAGGCGCATCTGCATGGGCTCGGATGGCGCTCCGGGCTCCGGTTCCGTACCGGTAAAGGCATCCGCGATAAACTGAAAGTTGAAGGTTGTGTCCGGCAGCGTGCGGTTTACCTTGAGCCTGATGCCTTCCAGCGCTACGCTGTTGATCCCGATCCTTCCCCGGAGCAGGCCCGGCATATCCAGGTCGACATGCAGCTTTTCCCCGGCCATCAGCGTATCTCCCTGCTGGTCAGCGATGAAAACGCCTTCCACCGACAGCCAGTCCGGGATGCGGAACCTCACCCGGTCGATGTTGAGCTGCGTATGGGTCTTGCTGCGCAGGTAGGTGACGGTCTGCCTGGTAATAAAATCCTGCCCCGACTCCGTCTGCAGCCACCAAAGGGCCACTCCGACCGTGAGCAGGATAATAATAAGTGCTATGGCTATTATCTTCTTAGCCCGTTTCATATAAAACGCTATGGGGATCAGCCTGAAGAGACGTCCCGGCGCTCCTTAAGGGATCGCCGGCCGGCCGTCTGTCTGCAGGTGATCCCGCGGTGAGGATGTCTATCTCCTGAAATAGGTAGCCGGGATGGCTTCATTTACGGTAAGCGCAGAGGTTACCGTGATATTCTTCGGGATTTTCTTCCCGGAGATGATCGTCGTACCGGGATAGGAAATTCCGTAAGCCGACTTTTTGTAATTTGAAAAGTCAAATACGGTCTCCACGCCGGCTTCAAGCTTTTTGCTCTGCAGCAGCAAGCCGGTAGAGGGATCGAAGTACAGGTTGTAGCGTACGTTGTTGCCCTGGAGCTCGACCCGGTCGACGGTTTTCGTGCCGAGTTTTTCCTGGCCTACGAGCGTCGCGACGAAGTTCCGTTTTTTATAGTCCAGGAAGGGAACGAGCAATTCGTACATTTCGATTTTCATATTGGATTCTTCGGCGCTGCTCAGTTTGTTTACCTGGTAATTGGTGGTCTGGTTGCCGGAGCCCAGGGGCACCTTGTACCACGAATCACTGGCGTTGAATCCGAAAATAAAGCCGCGTTTTTGTATGATCCGGTTTTTGTACATGGCTTTCTCGGCCAGCGAGACGCGGATGTCCGCATCGTAATCGCTGGCGGAGCCGGAGCGGTATTGCTGGCTGAGCGTATAGGAGTTAACACCGTTCCAGAGACTGGTTCCCCCGGTAGCGGCGTAGTATTTGTTAAATACCGAGTCGACGGTTTTGGCTTGTCCGTTTGCATGGAAAACTGCTGCAAAAAGAAGAAGCAGGGGCAATATCACTTTTTTCATCGTCAGGTGTTATTGAGAGTTGAACTGAAACTTAGGAAGGTTATATTCCTGTCCTTTACAGTAAGACAAAAACCATTCCCGAAGGTTTAGCGGGAGCTGCTGTCCGGACTGATGATGCAATATTAGCAAATTACGCGCGGAAGAGAATTTTTTACCCCAGTTTGTGGATTTTTTTGTATCGCGGGACAGGCGAAAAAGGTAGGGAGCG
>JBEBSO010000150.1:0-7747 GCA_040394275.1 Telluribacter sp. | reverse complement strand
ATGTTCCTGTATGCGCCCGTGGTGATCTTCGTAGCGGTTTTTGCCGGCTTTTCCGTGCTTCCCATTTCTCCCGATCTGTCCGGGTCCGGTGCGGCGGTAGGGGTATTCTTCCTGCTGACCATCGTATCGGTGGACGTCATCGGGCTGCTGATGGCCGGGTGGGGATCCAACAATAAATTTTCGCTGTTCGGCGCTATCCGGGCCGTCGCCCAGATGGTCTCCTACGAAATCCCGCTGGCGCTCTCCGTGCTCTGCGTGGTCATGATCTGCCAGACCCTTGATTTGCAGGAAATCAGCTTTATGCAGGGTATCTATGCCCAGGAAACCACCTACCTGTTCGGCCTCCGGAGCCTGGGCATCGAGACCAACGACATCGGCGGGTTCCTGAGCTGGAACATCGTCAGAAACCCCTTCCTGCTGCTGGCGTATGTCGTGTTCTTCATCGCGTCGCTCGCCGAATGCAACCGTGCGCCTTTCGATATCCCCGAGGGAGAATCGGAAATCGTCGGCGGTTTTCATACCGAATACTCCGGGATGCGCTTTGCGCTGGTCATGCTTTCCGAATACGGAATGATGCTGCTGGTCTCCCTGCTCGGGGCTATTCTTTTCCTGGGCAGCTGGAATACTCCCTTTCCCAATATAGGCCCGCTCCGCCTCGCCGACTGGACCAGCGGTACCCCCGGAACGGTTTATGCCTCCGTCACCGGTATTTTCTGGCTGTTTTCGAAGGCGCTCATCGCCGTATTTGTCCAGATATGGGTGCGGTGGACGCTTCCCAGGCTGCGGGTCGATCAGCTCATGTACCTGGGCTGGAAAGTGCTCACACCCGTGGGATTGGTCCTTTTCGTCATATCGGGCGTCTGGAGATTGCTGGGAGTTTAAAAAATACATCCTGCCGCCGGTTAGATCGGCCCGGGTTCCCTCCTTTATGATCTGAACCATCATTCTCTGAAAACCCGCATGCAAATACTCAAGAACATTTTCCAGGTGGGTGGCGACCTGAACGGCGTGACGTTCGACCTCCAGGGTGCGCTTTGGAACGACGGAAATTCTTACATTATCAAAACCGGGGAAGGGCTGATCATGATCGACTGCGGATGCGGGGATACCCTGCCGCAGATCTTCGACAACATGAGGTACTGGGACCTGTCGCCGGACCGGATCCGGTATTGTATCCTGACCCACCCGCATTATGATCATGCCGGGGGCGGGCACCTCCTCAAGTCGATGGGCGTGAAAATGATTTCGGTGGCCGAGACGGCCGACGCCGTTTCCACCGGCGACGAACGCTGCTGCGGCTACCTGTACCACAAGATATTTACCCCTTTTGAAGTCGATAAAATCGTTCATGACGGCGGGAAGCTCCGTGTGCTGGACCTGGAATTCGAGGTGATGCACCTGCCGGGGCACAGCATGGGATGTACCGCTTATTTTTTGAACTGGGAAGGGAAAAGGCTCGTATTCAGCGGTGACGTAATCGGCACCCTGCTGGGCGGAGATTTCGGATGGAGCGGCTCCATCGATTTTAACAAGGAGATTTACATGATGTCGCTGCGCAGGTTCTCGAAGGAGGATACGTCCGTCATGCTGCCGGGACACGGCCTCATTTATTTCCACAAACCCCGGCGCAGGGTAGAAGAGGCATTGAATTCGGCGCTGATGCAATGGCGGTAAGTCAGCCCGGCCGGCAGGCCCGGTCCTCCGGATACTGACAGGCGTCATATCCGGATATGAGTTTGTTCATATCATTACATAGCGTAAATTCAGAATTTTGGACCCTGACTATGCAGGAAGACATCTCTTCCGGGAACCGTCTCCCTGCATGTAAACCGGCTACTCATGGAAAATACGCCCATCATGGAGAAAAGCGACGGCAGGCCGGACGGCCTCAGCCCGGCAGCTTAATCCAAAGCGCCCGTCTGCTACCATTGCGGCGCCGGCTGTGAAGAAGAGGTCATCGTTTACGATACCCGTAACTTCTGCTGTGAAGGCTGCAAAGTGGTATATGATATCCTGAACGAAAACCAGCTTTGCAACTATTATACCCTTCCCGATGCCAGGGGCAACAGCCCGGACAAAACGTTTTTCGAAGGCAAATATGCCTACCTAGACCTGCCCGGGCTCAGGGACCGGATCGTAGAATATTCCGAAGGCGGGCAGAGCCGGGTAAACTGGTATATCCCGCAGATGCATTGCAGCTCCTGCATCTGGCTGCTGGAAAACCTGGCCAGGCTTCACCCGGGCATCGTCACCTCGTCTGTAAATTTTCCCGAAAAAAGGGTACGCGTGCTGATCAACGACGAGGGCATCTCTTTCAGCCGCCTGGCCGATCTCCTTTCCTCCGTCGGCTACGAGCCTTACCTCAGTCTCCAGGATATCGAGGGCAAAAAGCTGAAAAAAATCAACCGGCAGCAGCTCTACAAGATCGGGATTGCGGGTTTTGCCTTCGGCAACATCATGCTCATGAGCTTCCCGGAGTACTTTTCCCTGGGCAGCCTCGGGGTAGAGAAAGGGCTCCAGTCCATGTTCGGCACGCTGAACCTGCTGCTCTCTCTCCCGGTTTTTTTCTTCAGCGCCTCCGGCTTCTTTACGTCCGCCCTCAAAGCGATACGCCGGCGGCAGCTCAATATCGACGCCCCGATTGCCCTGGCCATCCTGCTCACCTTCGTGCGCAGTGTAGCCGAGATCGTCACACAGACCGGGACAGGCTACCTGGATTCCATGACGGGGATTGTCTTTTTTATGCTGCTGGGCAGGTATTTCCAGGACAAGACCCATGCCGCCATCGCCTTTGACCGCGATTACAAATCCTATTTCCCGGTAGCCGTTTCCGTCCTGGACCGGGGAGAAGAGATCAAGAAGCCGGTCACCGATCTAAACCCGGGCGATTTCATCCTGATTCACAACCAGGAGCTGATTCCCTGCGACGCAACGCTCGTGAGCGGGTCAGCCATGATCGACTACAGCTTCGTATCCGGCGAATCTGTGCCGGTTCAGAAATCCGGGAATGACAAGATTTATGCAGGCGGCCGTGCCGTCGGCGCCGCTATCGAGCTGGAAGTGACGCGGAAAGTCTCTCAAAGCTATCTGACGCAGCTTTGGAACAACGACGCATTTACCCAAAAAGACCAGGAAAAGGAGGACGCATTTACCGGCCTGATCAACCGGTATTTCACCTGGACCGTCTGCCTGATAGGTCTGGTCAGCTTCCTTTTCTGGGTCGCCAGCCAGGACTTTAAGCGTGGGTTCGACGCGATGACCACCGTCTGGATCGTAGCCTGTCCCTGCGCGCTCCTGCTGTCCGAAAACTTTACCAAAGGAAATATCCTGGGCATCTTCGGCAGGTATAAATTTTACCTGAAGAATGCCGCGGTGCTCGAGAAGCTGGCGGGGATCAGCGCCATCGTCTTCGACAAGACGGGGACACTGACGCTGCCTAACTCGGCGGCCGTCCGCTTCGCCGGCAGCTCCC
Organism: Telluribacter sp.; assembly: GCA_040394275.1. Taxonomy (GTDB): domain Bacteria; phylum Bacteroidota; class Bacteroidia; order Cytophagales; family Spirosomataceae; genus JBEBSO01. Next base: position 4,275 of record JBEBSO010000150.1, on the reverse strand, counting down.
TCAGCAAAGAAAACCGTGCCCTGGCCTGGGCCGTGACCAACCAGTCTGCGCACCCGCTGAGCAGGCTGATCAGGGCGTACCTGCACAATACCCGTGAAAATGACGACCGGGTCGGGATACAGGTCCGTGACTTCAGGGAGGAGCCGGGCCGGGGGATGGAGGCATTCGTGGGGGCACACCGGGTAAGGCTGGGATCCGCTGCCTGGGCAGGCGCCCGGAGTTCCGCCGGTACCGATGCCAGCCAGGTATACCTTTCCGTCAACAACCAGGTCCGGGGGTACTTCGAAGTAAAGAGCACGTACAGGGACGCGCTCGATACGGCGGTGGGTAAGCTTAAATCCGACGGCTACCAGGTTTTCCTGCTTTCGGGCGACAAGCCCACGGATGAGCAGCTCCTCGGCGGCATTTTCGGGAAAAACCTCCACTTCAGCCAGTCTCCGGAAGATAAGCTCCGCTTTATCAGCGACCTGCAGGAAAAGGGCCACAAAGTCATGATGATCGGAGACGGCCTCAATGATGCCGGCGCGCTTATAAAAAGCGACGCGGGAGTTGCCATTTCAGACGATGTCAACAATTTTTCGCCCGCATGCGACGGGATCCTCGAAGGATCACGGCTGACACGGATCGGCGCATTCATCCGGCTGGCAAAAGCGTCAAGGCATATCGTGACGGCCAGCTTCGTGCTGTCGGTAGTATACAATATCATCGGGCTTTATTTTGCCGTACAGGGGATGCTGTCGCCGGTCATCGCAGCCATACTGATGCCGTCCAGCTCCATCTCCATCATCCTGCTTACGACGATATCCAGCAACTGGAGAGCCCGTCAATTGATCGGCGGAACGGGAAAAAAGAGCGGGGATTGATTTACGATCGGTGCTCCGGGGCAGCCGGACCTTGCCCGGATCATATCCGGCCGCCGGGTTCCTGCCGCCCCGCGAATGACGATTATCACCATAAACCATGACAGGCATCATCTGATTTTCGTCAGGGTCAAAATAGTTTTGCAAGAAAAATACAACATAACAGCCACTTCAATACAGGTAAAACTACTTCATTATGAGCGCGATTTTTCTCCTGGTCGGGATGGGTTTACTGGTAGCAGGCGGGTTTCTGCTTCTTTTTATCTGGTCGGTAAAAAGCGGGCAGTATGACGACGATTACACACCTTCCGTCAGGATCCTGTTTGACGACGAAGAGGAGGAAAAGCCCTGAAATATCTTGCTTGTCTTCACAAAACCAATCAATCTTTCCATAAAGCTCTACTCATTTAACCATCAATAGTATGGAACCAGTTTCTAAATCAAGTGCAACTCCTCTGGAAATGGAAGAGTTCGAGTATGACAACAAGATTGTACGCAATTTTGCTTTTGCCACGCTCCTCTGGGGTGGGGTAGGCATGCTGGTAGGCGTACTCATTGCTTTTCAGCTCGCCTTCCCTGTGCTTAACTTTGACCTTCCGTATACGACGTTCGGCCGGCTGCGCCCGCTGCATACCAACGCCGTCATTTTCGCTTTCGTCGGGAATGCCTTCTTTACGGGGATGTACTATTCAGCGCCCAGGGTATTGAAAACCCCCATGTACAGCAAGCTGCTGGGGCAGATTCATTTCTGGGGATGGCAGGCGATCATTGTGTTTGCGGCGATTACCCTGCCGCTCGGGCTGACCTCCGGAAAAGAATACGCGGAGCTGGAATGGCCCATCGACATCGCCATCGCGGTCGTCTGGCTGATCGCACTCTACAACCTGGTGATGACCATGATCAACCGCCGCACGGAGCACATCTATGCGGCCATCTGGTTTTACCTGGCCTCGTTTGTGACGGTAGCGCTCCTTCACGTGGTCAACAGCATCGAGCTGCCGGTCTCGCTGACCAAAAGCTATTCGGTCTATGCCGGTGTGCAGGACGCCCTGGTGCAATGGTGGTACGGACATAACGCGGTGGCGTTCTTCCTGACGACCCCCTTCCTGGGCCTCATGTATTATTTCCTTCCCAAGGCCGCCAACAGGCCGATTTATTCCTACCGCCTGTCGATCGTTCACTTCTGGTCTCTCATTTTCATCTATATATGGGCCGGCCCTCACCACCTTCTTTATACCGCGCTGCCTGACTGGGCCCAGGCGCTGGGCACTGCCTTTTCCGTCATGCTGATCGCGCCCTCCTGGGGCGGGATGATCAACGGGCTGATGACGCTCAGGGGGGCCTGGGACAAGGTAAGGGATGATGTCGTATTGAAATTTATGGTAGTGGCGGTGACGGCGTATGGTATGGCTACCTTTGAAGGCCCGATGCTGTCGCTGAAAAACGTCAACGCGATCGGTCACTATACGGACTGGATCGTGGCCCACGTTCACGTCGGCGCGCTCGGATGGAACGGCTTCCTCACATTCGGTATTCTGTACTGGCTATTCCCCCGGATTTACAACCGCCCGCTGTATTCGCAAAAGCTGGCCAACTTCCACTTCTGGATGGGTACGATCGGCATCCTGTTCTATGCGATCCCCATGTACTGGGCGGGATGGGTGCAAAGCTCCATGTGGAAGGAGTTCACGGAGGACGGGTTTCTCAAATACCCCAACTTCCTCGAAACCGTCACCCAGCTTGTTCCCTACTATGTGCTCAGGGGTGTGGGGGGTACGTTATACATCATCGGCTGGGCTGTAATGATTTTCAACCTGTGGAAAACCGCGGCGACCGGCAAGCTTAAAGAGACGGACACCGCCAAAGCGCCCGCCCTGTCTGCCATCTGGCACGCTCCCAAAAATGAATACTGGCACAGAAAGCTGCTCGAGCGCAAGCCCGTGACCCTGCTGATATTCTCCCTGATCGTCGTGATCATCGGCGGGGCCATCGAGATCATCCCGACTTTCATGGTCAACTCGAATATCCCGACGATATCCAGCGTCAAGCCCTATACACCCCTGGAGCTGCAGGGACGCGACATCTATGTACGGGAGGGATGCCATACCTGTCATTCCCAGATGGTCAGGCCTTTCCGCGACGAAATTGAGCGTTACGGAGAGTATTCCAAAGCCGGGGAGTTTATCTATGATTTCCCGTTCCAGTGGGGATCCAAGCGTACGGGGCCTGACCTTCACAGGGTCGGCGGCAAATATCCGGATTCCTGGCATTACAACCATATGGAAGATCCTGAAAGCATGTCTCCGGGTTCGCTGATGCCGAAGTATCCGTGGCTGCTGGATGACAACCTGGATACAACGAAAACACGCGCCAAAATAAATGCGATGAGAATCCTGGGCGTACCTTATGAAAAAGGGTATGAACTGCAGGCCAACGAGGACCTGGCGGCCCAGGCCCGGAACATCACCGATAACCTGGCCCAGTCCGGTATCAAAACCAGGCCGGAAAAGGAAATCATTGCGTTGATTGCCTATCTCCAGCGACTTGGAACAGATATCAGTACCTCAGGCAAATAATTTCAGGCGCTATTAAAGCAATACAATCATGAAATTCAGAAATTATCTCGATACCATCGCAGACATCGGAATATATCCTTTGGTTTCGCTGCTGCTCTTCTTCCTGTTCTTCATCGGGCTGCTCATTTACGTGCTCAGAATGGACAAAAAAACCACGGCCAGGATTTCCAACCTGCCCCTGGACGACGGTTCGTTCCGCAAAACCGCCCTTTCATTGTTCTTCCTGCTCGCCGGCTTTTCAGGAATGGCCCAGGATGCCAAACCGGCCAGCCGTGGTAACGAAGAGCTGCTCGGCTACCTGATCGTCATCGGGTTGATCGTGGTCGTGGTACTGGTGTTGATTGTCCTGTTCCAGGTGATCGCGCTCCTTCAAAAAGTTCAGAATGACCACCACCCGGAGACCGCCTCAAAGATATTGTTCAGTGAGGGATGGTGGAAGAAATTCACCGGCTTCGGTACGGCGCTCAGCGAGGAAGACCGGATCCTCATCAAGGAGCACGATTATGACGGTATCCAGGAGCTGGACAACCGCATGCCGCCCTGGCTCGCCTTCCTGTTTCAGGGTACGATTATCTTCGCGATCGCCTATATGGTCATCTACCAGTTTACCAGCATAGGTGATTCCCAGGAAACCGAGCTGGCCAACGCGCTTAAGCACGCGGAAATACAGAAGGCCGCCTACCTTGAAAAAGCCGGGTCTTCTATTGACGAAAATACTGTCCTGGTGCTCTCCGACGAAAAAGCGATATCCAATGGAAAAGCCATTTTTGTCGAGAAATGTGCCGCCTGTCATGGCGGGGACGGAGAAGGCGGAGTAGGGCCGAACCTGACGGACAAAA
>JBEBSO010000149.1:0-7773 GCA_040394275.1 Telluribacter sp. | reverse complement strand
GAATCACCTGCTGGTGCAGCTGCATAGCAGTAAGAAGCGGATCGGGGCTTATGAGCAGGAAATAGCGCTCCTGACACATGGGGTAAATTCGGGCGCTGTAACCTCTTCGTGTTGATGCCTGCCTTCCGGAACATGAAGCCCATTGGATCTCGGGCTGCGTGTTCCGGATTAGATTGCCTTATCACGGGTCATAGATAAAAATCCCCCAATTCCGCTCTATGCAGTCCGGCTTCAAATACTGATCTTAGGATAAGACAACACAAGACCCGGTTGTTAACGTAACTCAACCAGTTTGGACAGAGAGACTTCCAAGGCATTGGCCACTTCAAATAAAGTATAAAGCGTCGGGTTCACTTTTCCGTTTTCCAACTTTTCAATGGCCTGCCGATCTTTATTACATGCTCTCGCCAAATCGGACTGGCTCCAACCCTTTTGATTACGAAGCTCGACAATTCGCCTCCCGAGTGCTGTTTTTAACTTTTCTCTGGTCACATATCAAATGTCAACCAATTAGTTGACATTTCTGTCATATAAAAGATTGACAAATTAAAATAACCCTCTATATTTGTCATACAGTTATATGACAAACTAAAAATAATCATGAGCTACAACAACCAACCCCAGGCGGTGGAACAAGAAACCCTCCTGGCCCTGACCGGCGGCGACCCGGTCGGGTTTTACATGCACAACATCCGCAGGGAGGAAGAGAGAATCCGGGAACTGGTGGAGCAGCTCGTCAGCGAGGCCTGCCCTGTAGGCATGGCCAAAATGCTCGGGCAGATGATCAGCTGCGTACAGGTATTAGACGAGGAAACCGACGTAATTACCAACGAGCTGATGGACGACGTCTGGCGCCTGGCCAACCTGAATCACCTGCTGGTGCAGCTGCATAGCAGTAAGAAGCGGATCGGGGCTTATGAGAAGGAACTGGAAGCCTGGAACCGGGAGACGCACCCGGCGGCGGCATCGCAGTGAGGGGAGCCTTCTTGTTACAGGAAGCCGGAGGGGGATCTGGTTTCCTGCTTCTTTTAGCACCCCCCCGGCAATACCAAACAAAATATAATTCCAAATAGATAGAACAACTAATTAAAAAACGGTCGAATTGCATTAAAAACACTTACAATCACAACTACAATTGAAAAATTACATCAATTATCCAAATTATATTCCGTTTCAGGCACACTCCGGCACAGAAACCCTGTCGTGGACGTTCAGCATGAAATATTATACGCAGCTTTTTTGCACAATTAAAAGAATAATCATAAGTTAGCCGACCATAACACCCGCCTCTGATAATGTATACGTATATCTGACGCCTGTACCGGTCCTGCCCGGGGGCTTTATACCACATTTTCCAAGCGACCGCTGATGCCCGTATAAAGACCACACCACACCGTGGTAAATGGCTGTATTTGCATAAAATTAAGTTACCGCCTATAAACCACAGGATGAGCAGATTTAAGGAACCAACAAGAGAGCCGCCGGCCTCTACCCTCCCCCCGGGGCGGCCCACTCCGGGGTACCCGCACAGCGTATTGAAAATGGCCTGTAAAAACACAGGACGCAAATCGGATTAAACTAAAAAACAAATAAAAATGGAACCCGTTTATTACGAAATACACCCAAAGGAAGAGATGTACTTCTCCATCCGGCTAGCGATCAGCATTGCCCTTTATGCTTTAATTGCCTTTATGATTGCCAAAGCCTTTTCATCCCCGGTGCTCGGCGCCCAGTTCTTTGTATTGTCCTTTTATGTGGGACTGATACTTCTTTACTTGTTTGTAAGCATGGGGCTACTTGTCGGCTACATCAAAGGCAATGCGGTAAAAATCACTCAAAATCAATTCCCTGAAGCGTATTCCATTCTGGAAATGCAATGTGAAAGACTGGGAATAGACAAAATCCCTTCCGCATACATACTTCAGTCGGGTGGTGTATTAAATGCCTTTGCCACCAAATTTATAGGCAGAAACTACGTGGTCATTTATTCGGAGATATTCGAACTGGCCTATGAGCAAGGACAGGATGCCTTAGAATTCGTTATCGGCCATGAGCTGGGACATATTAAAAGGAATCATATCACCAAACGCTTGTATTTGTTGCCCTCGGCGATTATCCCGTTTCTGAGCCCGGCCTATTCCCGGGCCTGCGAATATACATGCGACAATATCGGACAGGCTTTAAACCATAACGGAGCGAGAGAAGGCCTGTTGGTCCTGGCAGCCGGCAAAACACTCTATAAAAAGGTGAACATAGCGGAATACATTAACGAAGAAAGAGAAGAAAGCGGCTTCTGGAAGTGGTTTTCCGAAAAAGTTTCTTCCCACCCCAATTTACCTAAACGGGTGGACAGGATGACCTGAGGCATGCCCGCCGGGGACGCATCAGCGCCTATAAAAAAGAGCTGGGCCTGCTCAACCGGGAGGTGAAGAGACGCTCCCCCATGGCTTCGCAGTGATGTGCGCTTCCGGAACAGGGAGCCGCAGAAGCACGGGCTTCCTGTTTGCTTACATCGCATCCAACTCCGGCTTGCCCTTAACCTGTATTTCGACGGGATCTCACCGTACAGGCAGAAAACATCAGCGGTTAATGGAAAAGAAAAATTAAATTTGAATCCACGTTGAAAACACGGTCAATGACCTGGCTACTTGTGCTGATATGAAAAACATCGACAAAAAAAGTCTTGCCAACGCCTGCCGGCTGTTTGATACAGGCGATATCAATGAAATAGAAACAGGTACCACCAACGGGTTACAGCAAATTCACAAATACCTTTTTGAAGGGCTATACGATTTTGCGGGGAAGATACGCACGCAAAACATCTCGAAAGGCGGCTTCCGGTTTGCCACGGTATTGTACCTGAACGAGGTCCTGACAAAAGTGGAGCAAATGCCTGAAAACACCTTTGACGATATTATTGCCAAATACGTAGAAATGAATATAGCGCACCCGTTCCTGGAAGGCAACGGCAGAACTATGCGCATCTGGCTGGACCTGCTGCTGAAAACAAGGTTGAAAAAAGTAGTAAACTGGCAGTTTGTAGACAAAACAAGTTATTTACAGGCCATGGAACGCAGTCCCGTCAATGACCTGGAACTACGGACCCTGCTTGCCGCTCACCTCACTGATGATGTGGACAACCGGGAGATGATCTTTAAAGGGATCGAGCAATCCTATTACTACGAAGGCTACGAAAAGGAGGACGAGAGTGATTGAATTGAAGAGCCGGTAAAATGCGCGTCCACCACTCCCTCATTTTTCACCTCACGTTGTCGTACCCGCTGTTTTTTTATAACTTGGGCCTTTGCTCATCCACCTGAGGGACCTCCATCCAGGCCAAAAGGCCCGTTCGGACCAAACTGCAGAACCAGGAACCACACCGTTCTGAAGCATGCTGACGGGGTGTGTAAACAACGGGATGAAAAAAATGAAAGCCTCCGGGTCAGAGACAAAAATGCTTCCGGGTCTGTCGGCGGAAGAAAAAATTCTTAACACCAACTTAACTGATTATTTAATGAGACTACTGTATCAATGGACCATCTCGATCCCCCTGCTGGCCTGCGCGCTCTTCTTCTCGGGCTACATTTATGACAGCCTGTTTTTCCAGGTCGCTGCCGGAATCCTCCTCATCGGCTCGGTGCTGTCGGCCGTACACCATTCGGAAATCATTGCACACCGGGTGGGTGAACCTTATGGTACGATTATCCTGGCGGTAGCCATTACGATTATCGAGGTGTCCGTGATCGTCTCTTTGATGATCTCGGGCGGGAGCGAAGCCATGTCCCTGGCGCGTGACACAGTATATGCCGCCACTATGCTCATTTTGAACGGTATCGTCGGGTTGTGTCTTTTTATCGGCGGCCTCAAACACCACGAGCAGGAGTTTTCGAAGCATTCGGCGACGATCGCACTGGTGTCGCTGGTGTCGATCATCGTATTTACACTGATACTGCCCACTTTTACCAAAAGCGTTTCAGGCCCTATTTATTCCTCGTCACAGATGTTCTTTGCCTCAGGCGCCTGCCTGGTGATTTATACGGCGTTTATCTTTGCCCAGACGGTCCGGCACCGGGAGTATTTCCTTGCAGAAGACGATGACACAGATGGAGAAGACACAAAACTGGTGACCCGGCGTGCCCTCACGATCAGCGGGGTGTTTCTCCTGATAAGCCTGGCCATCGTGGTGATGCTTGCCAAGACCTTGTCTCCCAATATAGAAGCAGTCATCACCAGTTACAACCTGCCCAAAAGCCTGGTAGGGATTGTCATCGCGGCCATCATCCTGCTTCCGGAGGGGATTGCAGCCATCGTCGCCACCCGGAAAGACAAACTGCAGACCAGCCTGAACCTGGCTTTGGGCTCCGCCCTGGCGAGCATCGGGCTGACCATCCCGGTGGTCTCGATCGTTTGTTATATTTACGACATGAATATTGTCCTCGGGCTGGATTTTCTTTCCATCATACTCCTGATGCTGTCGGTACTCACGGTGATGCTGTCGCTCAACAGCGGCCGGACGAACGTCGTTTACGGAACGGTACTGCTGGTCAACCTGGCCGCATTTGTGTACCTGATTGTGTATCCGTGAGTTTGGTGTGAGTACCCCCCATGTCCTCTGCTGTTGCATGCCGGCAAAAGGTGCGCCTGTTCGTGTACAAGAGCTTTTCCCTGCAGTGGATGAAGATGTCATTCTGAGTATTGAGATTGAAAACTATGAAAATAAGAAAGAGAACCTGAACATAAATTTTGTAAATCTGCTGACCAGGACGGAAGAAAACATCAGGAAGTCGAAAGAATTCCGGATTCGTGGAAATACGGACCTGCCTTAGCATAGCGCATAAATAATATTGAGGTTTTTTCCCGCAGGGCTCCGCAGAAAAAACGGCACATTTTACTACCTTCGGATTACGGGCTGCGGTGAGCTCCTCACCGCAGCGGACAAGCCGGCTTAAACATAGCAACCATGACCCGGACAAACATTCTCACAGATATCCTGGAAGTAAATCACCCGATCGTACAAGCGCCGATGCTTGGGGTATCCACACCTGAAATGACCGCCGCCGTCTCCAATGAGGGCGGCCTCGGGTCGCTGGCAGTCGGCGGCCTGCCCCCGGAAGCCACCAGGGAGCTGATCCGCAAAACCAGGACACTGACCGACAGGCCTTTTGCGGTCAATCTTTTTGCCCACGATATCCCGGCTTACACGGACGAAGACATGGCGCCCATGCGGAACCTGCTCCTCCGGCTGGCGGACGAAAGGGGCTATCACCTGGATCCCGCCGAACTGACCAACTTCAGGTTTTACAACCACCTCGACCAGATCGACATCCTGGTCGAAGAAGGCGTGTCCCTCGTCAGCTTTACCTTCGGCTGCCTGGATCCGGGAAGCATCCGCACCCTGAAACAAAATGACTGCACGCTGATCGGCACCGCTACCACCGTTGAGGAGGCCCTGTTTTTGCAGGAACAGCACATCGACATCGTAGTCGTCCAGGGCATTGAAGCCGGCGGGCACCGGGGCACCTTCCTCGGGTATGACCGGCTCCCGCAGATCGGGCTCTTCGCGCTGCTGCCCCAGGTCAGAAATGCGGTAAGCATACCCTGCATCGCCGCCGGAGGCATCCGCGACGTACAAACCATCCGATCCGCTTTTGAGCTGGGGGCCGACGGCGTTCAGATCGGAACCGCCTTTATCGGGACCCGGGAGAGCAGCGCCGTCGCCTCTTATAAAGACAGGGTCACCAAAGCCAAAGACACCGATACCGCACTTACGAAGGCCTTTTCAGGAAGATGGGCCAGGGGCCTGCGCAACCGGCTGATGCAGGAAATAGAGCAGGCCGGTATCCCTGTTCTTCCCTATCCCTTACAGAACGGCCTCATCGCAAAGTTCCGAAAAGTGGCGCAGCAGCACAACGACAGCGACTATACCACGTTATGGGCGGGGCAATCCGCCGGGAAAATAGAGACGATACCCGCCGGAGCGCTGTTCCGTAAGCTGGCAGCGGAGTATGAAGCTGCTGTGAGCCGCGGGCTTTAGGCCATGACGGCGCATGCCGCCGGGTCCATTCGCCTGTACATTCAGGTTAAATCCGGGTTAGGCTCCCTTCCGGCGGCATGGGCCGGAAACCCAGCCGCCCTCCCAGGGAGAGACATTCCTCCCAGGCTTCGATTCCCTCCGATGCGCCGGGGTGAAAGAGACTTGCGGCGGCCACGCATACACCGGATTCGAGCGACCTCTTCATCGGCCAGCCTTCATGTATGCCCGCCAGCACGCCCGCGGCAAAAGCATCGCCGGCGCCTACGCTCCCCCTGATCAGCTCCTGCGGCACCACGAGGCCCGGCTGAAAAATGACCTCGCCGGACTTGCTACCGGCCAGCGCGCCTTCCGGGAAGTGAATGATTACCCAGCGACGAACGCCCATCTGCAGGATAAGCTCCGCTGCCCGCTGCGCCTCGCGGATATGAATACGCCCCCCGGCCTCTGTCAGGCCGATACCGGTCAGCCCGGCGGCTTCCAGCTCGTTCAGGAATAAAAAATCGACGAAAGGCAGCGCGGAGGGTACGATCGAACGGTACCTGTCAGACTGCTCGCTGACGATATCCGCCGAGGTCATCATCCCGCTTGCGCCGGCCTGCCGAAGCACCCTGGCAGCCCCCGAAAGGCCTTCCGGCCCCATTTCATCCAGCTTGTCCAGCAACAGCAGGTACCCCAGGTGAAATATCCGTGCTGCCGAACCGGAGAAATCGAAATCCGGGACATCCAGGCACGCATTGGCTCCCCGGCGGTGAAAAAAGGTACGTTTCCCGGAAGTCGCCACCGTCATTACATCCGTATAGGACGTGTCCACTCCTTCCAGCACCTTCAACTGCCGCGTATCAATACCCATTTCACGGCACTCCCGGAGTATCCCCGCCCCGTTTTCATCTGCCCCCACTGCCCCTATCCCCTCCAGCGGGAAGTCGGCTCCCAGCCTCCGCAAAGCCTTCAGCACGTTGCAGGGCGCCCCGCCGTTACCTGTTCCCTGGCTGAGAATGTTCGCCAGCGCGTTTTCAGCCGGGTAGGTATCGATGATCTTTACATAGTCGACGATCCAGTTTCCTCCTGCCAGAATACCCCGCCTTTCGTGTTCAAGCATCTCCTGTTTCTGTTTAATATGTCCCGGCCTGCCGCTGCTTTTACCGCCTCAGGTGTAGGCCAGCTCTATGGCGTTCCCGGAAACCTGTGACAACAATGCCCCCTGGAAGACCTGGTGGCTCCAGACCGCTTCCCCGGGTGTAACGCAGCCGAACCTTTCGCCCAGCAGGCCCGCCCGCTCCATAAAATAGGCCGCCAGCATCTGCATAAAGCCGTCCGAAAATCCCGGCTCGAATATCCCCCCGGTGATCACCGGAAACGCCACCTGGAATCCAAGATCGGTCCGCTGCCACCATTGGTCGCTATCCTGTCGGAACTTCCAGAAGACTTTGGTGTCTTTGGTGCTGTACCTCACGCCGCCCTCCGTGCCCAGTACCTCGATGTACCAGGTATTGGTCTCGCCGGGGGCCAGGCGCTTCATCTCGAGCGTCATGGGCACCGGCTCATTTCCAAGCTCCAGGACAGAAAGGATCGTGGCGTTGTTCCAGGTATCGCTCTCCGCCCATCCGCCTCTTCCGTCCGGGCGCGTGGTGATGATTTTCTGAAGACGGGCGAAAACCCTGGCGGGCCGCCAGCCCAGCCGGAGCGGGATGTGCAGCACATGCATACCCAGGTCGCCCATCACCCCGATTTCGCCGCAG
>JBEBSO010000148.1:0-7824 GCA_040394275.1 Telluribacter sp. | reverse complement strand
ATGAAAAAAAACGCATCACTTTGCCTGATCTTTGCCCTGTCAATCCCGGGTTTTGTCTTCCCGACAAGCTCCAGCGGGCAGGAAACAGTAAAAGTTGAAAGCCTGGTCAAGGCCGCGAAAGACACGACATGGAAAAACAAGACCGAGTTCGGCGCCAATTTCAACCAGGGATCGTTCAGCAACAACTGGACAGGCGGGGGCGTAAACTCTATCGCCTTCGGAGTGTTTTTTAATGCGCTCAGGGAATACAAGAAAGGCCGTCATACCTGGCGGAATGATTTCCAGACCCAGTACGGGATCGTCAAAAACAAAGACCAGCAAGTGCGCAAAAACTTCGACCGGCTGTTTTTCGACAGCAAGTACGGCTATGACCTGGGTGCTAAATGGGCATTGGTCGGCAACGTTACGCTGCTTTCGCAATTTGCCCCGGGCTATGACTACACCATCGTCAACAACCGGGAAGTAGCCAACAAAATATCCGGGTTGTTCTCGCCGGCCTATATCACCGAAGCAGTGGGTATCCAGTACAGCCCGGTGCCGTATTTTTATGTCACGTTTTCCCCGGGCGCCATCCGGCAGACCATCGTGCTCGATACATCACTCTACAAGTATACGCCGGACCTGAAAAATTACGGCGTGCCCATCGGAAAGCGAGTGCAGAATGACCTGTCGGTCTTTCAGCTGATTGCCAACTTCGACAAAAACCTGGTTGAAAACGTAAACCTGAAGTTCAGGTATGTGCTGTTTGCACAAAAGCTGGGTGAGATGGACAACAGGCTGGATGCGATGATTACCGCCAAAGTCAACAAATACATCAACGTAAATCTCGGTGCCATAGTTATCTACGATCAGGATCAGAGCAACAAGATCCAGTTCGCGCAATCGCTGGGGCTGGGATTTTTGTATAATTTTTAATCTAAACCATCAGTAGTCCTATGCTTAAAGAATTTAAGACTTTCATTGCGCAGGGAAATGTGCTCGATCTGGCGGTCGGTGTGATCATTGGCGCTGCATTCGGAAAAATCACGACGTCAATCGTGGAAGACATCGTCAACCCGATCATCGGCTTCATCATCGGCGGAGTCAACTTTGACAACCTGAAGATCGTCCTCAAGGAAGCGGCGGAGGGCTCGGAGGAAGTGGCCATCAGGTACGGGAATTTCCTGAATGTCGTGATACAGTTTCTGATTATCGCCTGGGTGGTTTTTATGATAGTCAAAATGGCCAACAAGGCAAGGCTATCTCACTCGCTGGAGAACAAGGACTAAAGCGCGATCCTGATCGTGTAGTTACAGGGAGGTGGAGAACCTCCCTTTTTTTGTTAAAAAAAGGCGGTTGTTTGCCGTAAAATCTGAAATTTGCCCGAAATTTAACCATTCATTCGACATTCATGGCTGATTCTGAAAAACTGGTTGTTCTCGGAGGCGGAGAAAGCGGGACGGGCGCCGCGCTGCTCGGCAAAACCAAGGGATTTGATGTGTTTCTTTCCGATAAAGCCGCCCTTTCCGAAAAATACAGGGCCATCCTGGACAGGGAGCACATCCGTTACGAGGAAAACGGCCATACGGACGAGGCCGTCCTGGCAGCCGGACTCGTTGTCAAAAGCCCGGGAATCCCGGATACCAGCCCCCTTGTCCGCCAGGTTATCGCCAGAGGCATACCGGTAATCTCCGAGATCGAGCTGGCCGCCAGGTATACAAAGGCCCGGCTGATCGCGATCACCGGCAGCAACGGGAAGACCACCACTACCCTCCTTACCCATCACCTGCTCCGCCAGGCCGGGCGATCGGTGGGACTTGCGGGCAATGTCGGGGAAAGCCTGGCCAAACAGGTCATCCGGGACGATAAAGAGATATATGTGATCGAGCTCAGCAGCTTTCAGCTCGACAACATGTATGACTTTCATGCCGATACCGCTATCCTGCTGAACATTACCCCCGATCACCTGGACAGGTACAACCACGATTTCAGCCAATACGTCGACGCCAAATTCAGGATACTTCAAAACCAGACCCCGGAAGACGATTTTATTTTTTTCCGGGACAATGAGCCGCTGGCCTCTGAAGTCCGCAAACGGCCGGTAAGGGCACGCCAGTGGCCCGTTTCCCTCACCGGGGCCCCTTCTCCCGGCGGATTTGTCCGCGACGGCAGGCTGATCGTAAACAGCCACGGCCGTACACTCAGCATCCCCGTCGCCGGCCTGCCGCTGCAGGGGCCTCACAATGCCGTCAACATGCTTTGCGCCATCATCGCGGCCAATTCGGCCGGCCTTTCGCCGGAGGAAATAGAAAGCGGCCTGGCCTCCTTCAGAAATGCCCCGCATCGCCTGGAAGAAGTAGCCTACATCGACGGCGTCAGGTACATCAACGACTCCAAGGCGACCAACGTAGACTCCGTGTTCTATGCGCTGCGCAGCTTTGCCGGTCCCGTCATCCTGATACTCGGCGGGGTGGACAAGGGAAATGACTACGGCCAGATCGAAGCCCTGGTACGCGAGAAAGTAAAAGGGATCATCGCCATGGGAAAGGACAACTCAAAAATCGAAGATTTTTTTGCAGGAACAGTGCCGGCCTTCCGGAGCCTGGGCAGCCTGCAGGAGGCCGTACGGGCTGCCCGCGGGTGGGCCCAGCCGGGCGACGTCGTCCTCCTCTCCCCTGCCTGTGCAAGCTTTGACCTGTTTGCCAATTATATGGACAGGGGAGATCAGTTCCGGGAAGAAGTTTTAAAAATACGAAACTGCTGATACATCATGCTGGAAACCGTCAAGTCATACTATGAGAGTACCCTGGAATGGTTGCGGAAGAACCTGAAGGGAGACTGGGTCATCTGGACCGTTGCCATTGCGCTGCTGCTCTGCAGCATACCGATCGTGTACAGCGCGTCCGTCAAGGATGCCTATGCCAACAGCAGGGGCAATACGGAGCAGTACCTCTTCAAGCATGTCCTGCTGTGTATTGCGGCGCTGGTGATCATGTACGCGATACATACCGTCCCGTACACCAGGCTCATCCCCATATCGAGGATCGGCGTCTGGATATCGATCCCGCTGCTTGCCCTCACGCTGATCGGCGGCGAAAAGGTCAACGATGCTGCCCGCTGGATCGAAATCCCGATCATCAATTACCGGCTTCAGCCTTCCGAGATCGCCAAGGTGCTGCTGATTTCCCATTTGTCGCTTGTCCTGGCCAGGCACCTGAAAGGCAGATGGGACACCAAAAAGCTGCTGCGGGAGCCGATGCTGCTGACCGGCCTGGTCTGCGTGCTGATTTTCCCCGAAAACCACTCCACCGCGCTGATCCTCGGAAGCGTATGTTTTATGCTCATGTTTGTAGGCAATGTTCCGCTGAAATACCTGATTTATATCGGCTCTATCCTGCTCGTGCTCGGCTGGCTGACCATCTCGATGAAATACACCAACCGGTCGGGCACGGCCCAGAACAGGCTCAGCACCTTCATGCGAAGCGACACGGTGGGCTACCAGTCCATGCGGTCCTACATGGCCATGGCCCGGGGGGGCCTAAAGGGAGAGGGCACAGCCAAAAGCCAGCAGCGAAGATTTCTTCCCGAGCCCCAGAAAGACTTTATTTACGCCATCACCATCGAAGAATATGGCACGCTCGGGGGGCTGGGTCTTATTATTGCCTATCTCCTGCTGCTTTACCGCGGCCTCCGGGCGATTAACAAGACGAAGCGGCCCTTTGGCGGACTCCTCTCCGCCGGGCTTACGTTCTCTATTGTCTTTCAGGCTTTCACCACTATGGCCGTTACCGTCGGGTTGTTCCCCGTCACGGGGCAGGCCCTCCCGTTTTTCAGCCAGGGAGGAACCTCCATGATATTCACAGCCGTCGCGATAGGGATGATCCTGAGCGTAAGCAGGGGAGAATTTGATGAAGTCAACGTATAGCCATGGCAAAAAAAATCATTATCAGCGGCGGCGGAACGGGGGGACACATCTACCCGGCCATTGCCATTGCCCACGCCCTGAAGGCCGCCGACCCGGACATAGACATCCTGTTTGTAGGTGCGGAAGGAAAAATGGAAATGGAAAAGGTCCCCAGGGCCGGCTACCGCATCATCGGTCTGCCTGTCGTCGGGATCAAACGGTCTCTTTCACCGGCCAATCTTGCCTTTCCGTTCAAGCTGGTCCGCAGCCTGCTTAAAGCCCGCCGGGTACTCCGAGATTTCGGGCCGGATGCGGCCGTCGGCGTGGGCGGCTTCGCCAGCGGCCCCCTGCTGATGATCGCTTCCCACCTCCGGATCCCGACGCTGATCCAGGAGCAGAATTCTTACGCGGGGATCACCAATAAGCTGCTGTCCCACCGTGCCCGTACCATCTGCGTTGCCTACCCCGGCATGGATGCTTTTTTCCCTGAAAGCAAGATCAGGCTGCTCGGCAACCCCGTCCGGCCGGATATGATCGGCGTCAACGAAAAAAGGGAGCAGGCATATGCGCATTTCAACCTGGACCGGACCGTCAGGACGATTTTCGTCATGGGGGGCAGCCTGGGCGCCCGGTCCATCAACGAAAGTATCGCCAACGGGCTGAAAGAACTCGCGGACGCCGGCTGCCAGGTCTTATGGCAGACGGGCCGGCTGTTTGCCGCGCAGGCACAGGAGCTGATCAGCCGGCACCGGCTCGGAGACCGGGTAAAATCCGCCGCCTTCATTTATGAAATGGACCTGGCCTATGCCGTTTCGGACGTGGTGATCTCCAGGGCAGGCGCACTTTCGGTCTCTGAATTGTGCCTGGTCGGGCGGCCCGCCATCCTGGTGCCTTTCCCGCATGCGACCGCCGACCACCAGACCAAAAACGCGCTGACCCTGACCAGCAGGGGCGCCGCCATCCTGGTCAGGGATGCCGACGCCGGGAACCTGCTCGTAAAAACGGCCCTTGACCTACTGGACGATCCTGACCGGCAGGCACAGCTGACCGGGGAGATTGTTAAACTCGCACGTCCGGAAGCAGCGGCTGACATCGCCCGGGAAGTGCTGAAACTGACCTGAACCTGTCATGCCGGTACCTTTAAAAAGACCAGGACCCGTGGCTGCCATGGTGCTGGCCGCCGTCCTGCTGGCTGCAGCGGGATGCAGCCCGGGCAGATACCTGAGAAAAAAAATAGCTGCGGCCGCGGCATTTGAACACAACCATACCGGAGTATATATCTACGACCTGACCCGGAAAAGGGAGCTGGCCGGGTACAATGAGCGAAAGTATTTTACCCCTGCCTCCAATACCAAGCTTTTTACCTATTACGCCGGCGTCAGCAGCTTCGGGGATTCCCTCCCGGGCATCAGCTACTCAATCCGGAACGACAGCCTTTTTTTTGAGGGAACGGGCGACCCCTCTCTCCTGCATCCCGACCTACCCGAAAGCGCCGTTTTGGATTTTCTCCGGCGCAGGCCTGAAAAGCTGTTTTTTTACGCGGGAAATTTCCAGGACAAAAGATACGGCCCCGGCTGGGCCTGGAGTGATTACAACGACTATTACCAACCCGAAAAGTCTTCTCTGCCCCTGTATGCCAATGTGGTCCGGTTCACCGGCGATTCCGTGACCCGGCTCAGAACGGCGCCGCCGCTATGGCAGGATTCCCTGAAAGCGGACAGCCGGGTCACCGGGATAGAGCGGGACGAGCACAGGAACCTGTTCAGGTATTCCGCCCGCCCGCTTCCGCACGGACTTCAGCAGGACATTCCCGTTGTAACGTCGGCAAGGCTTACCGCCACGCTCCTGGGCCGGGCGCTCAACAGGCCCGTCACGCTGTGGCCGGATCCTCCGGGCCCGGGAAAAAGCTACCTGTACAGCGTACCCGCCGACAGCGTGTATTCCCGGCTGATGAAAGCAAGCGACAACCTGCTGGGCGAGCAGCTCATGCTAGTATACGCGCACCTGCAGGGGCTCCCGCTCAACACCCGGCAGGCCATCGAACATGCCCTCGACGCCCATCTCGACGGTCTGCCCGATCCGCCGGTCTGGACGGACGGTTCGGGTCTCTCCAGGTACAACCAGCTCACGCCCAGGACACTTGTCGCCCTGCTGGAAAAGTTGTATGCCAAGGTGCCGCGTGCGCAACTTTTCAGGACACTCACCTACGGGAATCACTCGGGGGTATTGAAAGAAACCATCCGCAGGAAGGGGCCGTTCATCTTTGCCAAGACCGGAAGCCTCAGCAACAATTTCAACCTGAGCGGGTACCTGGTCACCTCGGGCGGCCGTACACTTGCCTTCAGCATCATGAATAACAACTTTGCCGGGCCCTCCGCCGGGATCCGGGAAGAAGTGGAGCGCCTGCTCCTGGAAGTATACGAAAAGTATTAGCCTGTCTTTTCTATTGTCAGCCGCCGGTCCGTGCAATATATCCTGTTCCGGCCGTTCTGCCTGATGAGCAGGTAGACCCGGTACTGTCCCGGTTTCAGGATATGCCGGTGGAAAGAAGCATAGGCTCCCCTGGCAAAATACCTGCCCCGCCGGGCAAAGGTCTTCAGGGGCAATTTCGGCTGGTTGGGCGACGAGAGGTACACGTGCGTATCCGACTTCAGCACAAAATACGCACCGTCGGTATAATCCTTCCCGATATCGATAAAATCACGGTGCGCATAGAGAAGGATATGGTTTTCGCTTTCAAAAACAGTATCCACCGGGTACGTACCCGCACATGGTATGATGTCGGTACCCGATGCAGGCGCCCAGCCTTCCGCAAGCGGATCGTCCGATTGGTAGTAGGCCCGCATTTTTTCATAGTGGTCCCACGTCATATCGAACATATCCAGTCCCAGGAAGTCCCTGTTATAACGTGAATTGAACTCCTGTACCACTGCGCTTCGCCGGTTGTTTACGGCCAGGCCGAAGTTTTCGTACAGTATCGCCAGGTTCATCGTTACGGCCCCCGCGATCAGCACGATCAGCAGCCTGGCGGATATCCGGGGCAGCCAGGCAAAATAGACCAGCAGTACGGCAAGCGCGGGGTACATCCGGTAACGCCCTTTGAACATGCCCTCGAAGCCGTCGAGCGCGGCCCTTTTGTAAGCTACGGCCATCACGGTAAGAAGAAGGAACACAGCAAGCCCGAGGATAAATCGCTGCACGGGAGTCAGGCCGGAAGGCTCTCCTTTAAACAGCGCTTTTAAAACCGGCAAAAAATACGGCCGGAAGGCCACCAAAAATGCTGCCATCAGCAATGCCCCGGCAAAAACAGCCGCATACCTCTGCAGCTCGGACACAATGTAGGCCGAAATCGTCACGATCGATCCTACAAAACCAAGTACGGATATCGCCCCCGCATACCACTGCGCCGGGTCTGTGAGATCCAGGTTGCCCATATTGTTGATATCCGTCATAAAATAGACACGGAGCGTCAACAGGAAAAAGGCAGCCGTTATCAGAAAGCTCCTGATCCGGCCGTCGAGCAGATACAGGAATGCGACGGCGACAAATGTAAAAAGGCCGTTCCCATAGGTAAAGCCAGCCGCCAGTGCCCAGAGGATTGCCCCCGCCGGACCCGACGGCAACACCGCGCGATACACGGCCATAAACACGAAAAAGAGGACGCCGAAATTACAAAGCGAGCTTGTTCCCCAGAATATGTTTTCGAAGGCCTGTATACCGAACCAGATCCAGGCTGCCGGCACAAAATACCACAGCGGCAGCTTCGTTTCTGCAAATACCCGGTACAACACCAGGATACATCCCGTCCAGCACAGGTTCCCGATCAGCATCAGCCCCATCAGGTCGACTTTGCCGAAAAGATAGAAATACGACAGGATAACGATCCTCGAGAACACCTGGCGATGCTCGGGAAAAGGAATGGTCAGCCGCTGCCATCGCTC
>JBEBSO010000147.1:0-7852 GCA_040394275.1 Telluribacter sp. | reverse complement strand
GCAATCCTCTACCACATTAAGTCCGCGCCTTACCTCCACTTACCTTTTTGGATCACTGTTTATCCTCATCGGCGCCATTCTGATCAATTACAATTATACAAATCGCCTTGATCTCATTTCGGATGATGACGATCTTTATTTTATGTTCGGACAATTATGGATGAAAGGCCAATATCCCGGCGCAGACAACGGTATTATCTATTGCATCTACACTTTAATACTCCAACTATTCACCAATGACGCCGCCAGGACTTTTTATATAAATTATATTGTAACCTCAACAGTGCCTTTTATCCTCTTTTACCTGATGCTGGAAGGGCGTAAAGTCAATATATGGGTAGCGGTGTGGATCACTTTACTGTTTATGTTTTCAGCACTTAATTACCCGCTTCTGCCCAAGCTGACCCATTTTGCCGTTATTTTTATTTTACTGGGGATGATCGCCTTCAATTATGCAAAGGGTCCTCTCAAAAAATTCTTTTATGCCAGCTTGTTTGCCTTCCTGGCTTCATATGTCCGCCCTGAACTCTATATAGGTTTTTTCATCCTCGCCGGCATTACCACACTCTATAGCATACGTGAAAAAAAATACGTATATATCGGTTTACTGGTGGCCATAACCATTGTGACAGGTTACTTCATGGGGACACCAATCGGTGAACATGACCGCAGCTTTTGGACATTCAAACATCACTTTTCCATCAACTATATCGAAAAGCATCCGGAATTGAATCTTTCTCCCTGGAATCACTTCAACGAAATCACCACGCAGGCTTTCGGGCACAAGCTAACCTCGGTCAATGATGCCGTTCTTACCGATCCCGGCCTGGTGACCTGGCACGTTACAACCAACCTGGTAAACTATTTCAAGGCGCTTTTTGATTTTTCAAAAGATATCCTTTTTGACAGCCTTCAATTCCCTTACAGGAAATATGTGCTGCTTGCCATCGGCCTTTTTATTCTCGTACGTACCGACTTAAGAAAAACGCGGGATCAGATCCGATCCGGCTTTATGAAGGAAGGAGCTTTTATCCTGGTTTTCCTGATTATGCTTTTTCCAACTTATTTATCCAATTTTCTTATCTACCCGAGAACTCACTACATTCTATATCACTTCTTTTTCTACCTGTATCTGCTGGCCATCCTACTCAGTTGTATATCACTGAAACCACTCAACGCCACCCTGAAAGTTAAAGCCTATTCCAGGCCAATTGTCCTGATCCTGAACCTGCTTTTCCTTGTACTGCTTTTTATTCCGAAGTACAAGGAGAATGCCGTATCAAAACCTCTGCCCATGAAGGAATTTGCACAAATGCTCAAAGGACTGAACATAAAGGAGCCGGTAAATGCATTTGGCGGCGACGCTCCGTTTTCTTATAACCGGTTCGTGGGCTTTGACTGGAAATTCTATTATTATGACATCATCCGTCCGGAAAGCTTTGCCGCGTGTATGAAGGATTACAAAATAAACTGCGTGATCATCAACGACAAGATGAAGGCTTATTTTCAGAACGATCCCTCTTACGGAGCATTCCTGCAGAATCCCGGAGCCTCAGGATTCACGCTGATCAAAGACACAGGAAATCACCAGGTCTACGTACACAAATCAAATATATGATCTGCGGGGGTCTGCTCAGTACAATACCCAGGTATCCTTTCCCCCTCCCCCCTGGGATGAATTGACAACCAGCGATCCTTTGGAGAGCGCCACCCGCGTCAGCCCGCCGGGAATCACATGTATATCTTCCCCGTATAAAATATACGGGCGCAGATCGACATGACGCCCCTCCGCTTTCCCGTTCAGTATGCAGGGCACCCTCGACAGGGAAATGGTAGGCTGGGCGATGTAATTGCGGGGATTCTTCCTGATCTTTTCACGGAACAGGGCATGCTCCCGTTTTGTTGCCTTCGGCCCGATAAGCATCCCGTAGCCGCCCGCTTCGTTCGCTTCCTTCACCACCAGGCTACCGATGTTTTCGATTACGTACCGGAAATCATCCGGCTCCCTGCAGATGAAGGTCCTGACATTGTCAATGACAGGCTCCTCTCCCAGGTAATACCTGATTATCCGCGGCACATAGGCATAAATCACCTTATCATCCGCCACACCTGTGCCGGGGGCATTGGCCAGCGCCAGCCTGCCCTTTCGGTAGACCTCAAACATACCCGGCACGCCCAGCAGCGAATCCGGGTTGAAAGCAAGCGGGTCCAGGTAAGTGTCGTCCATCCGCCTGTAGAGTACATCCACAATCTGAAATCCCTTCGTGGTACGCATTTTCAAATAGCCGTCGTCAACCGCCAGGTCGCGGGAATCCACCAGCTCGGCGCCCATCTGCTGGGCGAGGTAGGAATGCTCGAAGTAGGCTGAATTGTAAACCCCCGGCGTAAAGACGGCCACCGTAGGATCCGGCCTTTCCGACAAAAACTGCAGCATGTTGTACAGCCGCACCGGGTAATCCGATACCGGCCTGACCCCCGTCCGCGCCAGTACATCCGGGAAAATCTGCTTGGAAAGCTCCCGGTTTTCCAGCATGTAAGAAACGCCCGACGGACACCTCAGGTTATCCTCCAGGACCATAAACGAGCCGTCGTCCGAACGGATAAGGTCCGTTCCCGTAATGTGGCACCAGATACCCCTGGGCGGCGTCAGGCCAATGCAGGGCTTCAGGAAACATTTGCTGGACTCGATCAGATCGCGCGGCACTACGCCGTCCTTCAGGATCCGCTGGTCATTGTACACGTCCTGTATAAACAGGTTAAGCGCTGTAATGCGCTGCCTGAGCCCTTTTTCCAACTTGTCCCATTCCTTTCCAGGCAGCACCCTCGGCACAATATCAAAAGGCATGGTACGCTCCGTCCCCTCTCCCTCCGAATACATGTTAAACGTAATCCCCATAGACAGCATCGCCCGCTCCGCTGAAAGCTGGCGGTTGCTCAGCTCGTCGCCGGTCAGCTGCTCGAATTTATTTTTCAAATGCGCATACCCCGTGCGTACCTGTCCGTCGGAGGTGAACATTTCATCGTAAAAATTCTCGCCCTGGTAGCCTTCAAAAGAAAAATTCATAGCATCTCGCTGAAAAACAGGCAGCCGGTTGCCGACAGCCGCAATTTACAATATAGGACGATTCTCCCCGGATTCAAAACACAGGCCGCCGCTCTCCGAAAAGTAAAATATTTTATTTCAAAAAACCATAACGGGCCGGGTTTGCGTATTAAATAACAGAATCGGGAACAGATATGTTATCAGATGCAGCACTATTTACTACATTTGGGCCGACTTTGCTCTTGATGCTGATCAGACATGCCCCGGATTTTGTGCTTCCTGCTTTTTGTTTTCACCGGGTACGGCAGTACCTGCCTGGCCCAGCACGTTCCCGGGGTTGCGTTGGGGAATTATGCCGGCACGCACGCGCTTTATCATAACCCGGCCCTGGTGTCCGACTCCCGCCACAGCGTATACCTCAACCTCGCGGGCGCACAGCTTTACACCGCCAACAACCACATCAGGTACGACGCGCCTTTCTCTTTTTTCAGCTTCCTGACCAATACAGTCCCGGGCAAGTACCGTACTGAAAGAGGAACCATCGATTTTCCCAGGACCTATCTCGACCAGCGGATCAACGGCCATATAAAACGCCTGAACGCGGGCGGTGACATACGCCTCCCTTCGCTGCAGGTCAACTTCGCGCGCGGCAGGTACGGCGCCGCCGTGACCAGCCGCGTACGGTATACGCTCAATGCAGCCAATACCACGGAAGGGCTCGCCCGCCTGGTCACCGGGACTACCAAGGACGTCAACATCCAGGGCCAGCGCTTCACGGGGCAATCGGGCTCCGTACATGGCAACGCCCTGGGCGAGCTTGCGTTCACGGCCGGTGGAGTAGTGCTTGACAACGGCACCGAATTTGTGAAGGCAGGCGTGACCGTAAAACGGCTCATCGGTCTTTTCAATGCGCATATACAGGCCGACCAGCTCAATTTCGAAGTTCGCCCGGACCCTAACTTCAGCAACCTGCGTCACCGGGTCATTATGGAAGACATCAACGGCTCGCTCGGCTATACCTCCGATGCCGCTTTTCAGGATTTCAAGCCCAGCGGGGCATGGCTTTTCGGGAATGCTCCCGCAGGCAGCGGGTGGGGATTCGACATCGGCGCGGTGTATGAATACCGGCCGGATATTCACAAATATACCTATACCGAAAAAGGAAGGGAAAGAACAGACGGCAGCAAGAACAAGTACCTCTACCGCATCTCCGCCTCGCTGATAGATATAGGAAGCGTCCGGTTCCAAAACCCGTTTTACGTTCATACGCTGGAAGGACGGTCCAACCGGGGAATTATCGACTTCAATACCTTCCTGGGGCTGAAAGGCACGGACGGCTTTTTTGCAGCCATGCAGCGGGACCTCAACCTGCCTGCCGAAACCCGGGGAGGCACCTTTTCTACCGCACTGCCGGCCACTGCACAGCTCAGTATAGATTATCTCGTCAAGCCGAACGTCTATGTAAGCACCCTGTGGGTCCAGAGCCTGCGACGTAACGGGGCGCCCGGCATGAAGCAGGAAAGCGTGTTGGCGGTTACGCCCCGATACGAGACCCGCTGGTATGAAATATCGGCCCCGGTATCACTGATGAACAATTACGGTTCGCTCGGCGTCGGGCTGGCCGGGCGCATCGGGCCGCTCTGGATGGGAACGGATCACATTACCGGCCTTTTCAACATCGGGAAACCGAAAACGTTCAATGTGTATTTCGGGGTTTCGGCAGGCCTCTTCCGCCAGCCTCCCGGCCTGCAAAACAAATGCTGGCCGCCCCGGGGCTCTTTTTTCAGAAGATTATTCTCCTTCGACAGGTAATCTTCCGCTTCCCGGCGGGTTCCGGGCAACCGCCGGGAAGCCGGTAAAATATAACTGCAGGCCGGATCGTTGTAACCTAGCAGCTATCGAATACGTATCGTTATGAAACCGCTTCACTATACCCTGGGGATCCTTCTCCTGCTGACATCAGGCCTGCCTGCCTCCGCGCAGAAAAACGCGGCAGCATCCCAAAAAACCAGGCAAGAATGGAAGAAGGAGCTGACCGAAGAGCAGTACTACATCCTCTGCCTCCAGGGAACCGAGCATCCCTTCAGCAGCCCGCTCAACGCCAACAAAAAAAAGGGGATCTACAAATGCGCCGCATGCAAAAGCGCCCTTTTCGGATCCGACCATAAATTCGATTCGGGAACCGGTTGGCCAAGCTTCTACAAGCCTCTGTACAAGGACGGCGTCGTGGAAAAAAAAGACCTGAAGCTGGGCATGGTCCGGACGGAGATCCTGTGTAAGCACTGCGGGGGCCATCTCGGGCACGTCTTTGACGACGGCCCTAGGCCGACAGGGCTGCGCTACTGCATCAACGGGGCAGCGCTGGTTTTTGAAGCGCAAACCTCACGTTCCGTCCGAAAATAAAGCCTTTGCGAATGAGGGGCAATCGCTATATTTGATCCGGAAGAATCGTCACGATTTATGAATTCACTCAAGAATATATACAAATCCGTTGTCACCTTTTTTCACCATACCTTTCAGGCCGCCGGGCACTTTCTGAAGAGATCAGCCCGCCGTATTCTTACCCTGGTTTTCGGAGAAGACAAAACCAACCTGTTCCTGCAGACCATCCGGGACAGGCAAGCCCGGGCCCATGATTTTATCGAGCAGCGCATTGACCGGGATTCCAGATATTTTAAACCCGTACAACGTCTCTGGAAGTGGACTTTTTACACTTTCCTCGCCTTCGCATTCTATATTTTCTGCGTAGAAACCAACTTCCTGTGGCTGATGGGCAGCATGCCCAGCGTAGACGATCTTCAAAACCCCAAAGTCGCCCAGTCGTCCGAAATTTATACGGCAGACGGGTTGATGATCCGCAAATTTTTCACGGAGAACCGGACCCCCGTCGGGTATGAAAAACTCTCTTCCCATCTTATCCATGCGCTGGTCGCTACAGAAGACGCCCGGTTTTACCAACATTCGGGCATTGATTACCGCGCCATGGCGGCCGTAGCGGCAGGCATCCTTACGGGAGCCACCGAGCGGGGCGGCGGGAGCACCGTTACGCAGCAGCTGGCCAAAAAGCTCTTTAAAACCCGGAAACGCGACGCCAGGGGGGTGCTCGGCTATATACCGGGATTCAGCACCGTGATCTACAAAACAAAGGAATGGCTGACGGCCATCAAGCTGGAAAGGAATTTCACCAAGGAGGAAATCCTCACCATGTATTTCAATACGGTCGATTTTGGCAACAACACCTTCGGCATCAAAACGGCTTCCAAAACCTACTTCAATAAATCCCCCGACAGCCTGCTGGTCCAGGAAGCAGCCGTGCTGGTGGGAATACAGAAAGCCACCACGAGCTACAATCCCATCCGCAACCCCAAAAGGTCGCTGGAACGCCGCAACGTCGTGCTCGGCCAGATGGCCAAGTACGGGTATCTTTCCAGGAAACAATGCGACTCCATATCCGCTCTCCCGCTCTTGCTGGACGTAAACTTTGAAATCCCTCACGACGACGGCAACTTCAACTACTTTACCAATGCCGTTGTCAAATTTGTCGAGAAGTGGGGAGAGGAAAACGGCTACGACCTGTACACCGACGGTCTGAAAGTCCATACGACCATCGATTCCCGCGTCCAGGCTTATGCGGAGGAAGCTACCGCCGAGCAGATGAAGCGGCTTCAGCTCCTGTTTGACGAACACTGGCGAAATAGAAATCCATGGGTGGACGAAAACGGCATGGAGATCCCCGATTTCCTGAACGACGTCATCAAGCGCACCAAACGGTACAGCAGCCTGACCAAACGGTTTCCGAACGAACCCGACTCGGTCAGCTTCTACCTCAGCAGGAAAGACTCCATGACGGTATACGACTGGAAAACAGGCGGTAAAATGAAGGTTTTCTGGAGCCCGATGGATTCCCTCGCCTATTACAAACGGATCCTCAGGGCCGGTATGATGGCCATGAACCCCTATACCGGCCAGATCAAAGCCTGGGTAGGCGATCTCGACTACGAATTTTTCAAATACGATCACGTACAGCAGGGCCGGAGACAACCCGGGTCCACCTTCAAGCCTTTTGTATATACGACGGCCATCGACGATTCACTTTTCAATATGTCGCCCTGCGACCGGATCGAGGACAGGCCTTTCAGCAAGGAATACGAGGAAAACGGGGAAAAGAAAGTCTGGAGCCCGAGAAATGCCACAGGCACTTTCAGCTATACCAACATGACGCTGCGCCGCGCGCTTGCGCAGTCGATCAATTCCGTCACCGCCCAGCTTACCGACCGTGTAGGCGCCGGGGAAGTGGTACGTTATGCCCAAAAAATGGGGATCACCTCTCCCCTTTCTGCCGTACCGTCCATCGGGCTCGGGCCGTCCGATGTGTCGCTTTACGACATGGTCGCTGCCTATGGCTGCTTTGTAAACAGCGGCACCTATACGCAGCCCGTGCTCGTAACGCGCATCGAAGACCAGAACGGGCACATACTGGAGGAGTTCATCCCGGAGCACCACCAGGCCATCAGTCCGGAATCCGCATTCCTCATGGTCCACATGCTGAAAGGCGGCATCGAGGAGCCGGGCGGAACCTCCCGCAACATGTGGTCTTTCGACGTGTTTAAAAACCGGAACGAAATCGGCGGAAAAACAGGCACGACCTCCAACAATTCCGACGGCTGGTACCTGTGCATCACCCGCGACCTGGTCGTCGGCGCCTGGGTAGGCGGGGACGACCGGAGCATTCACTTCAGGACAACGAAAATGGGGGAAGGCTCCAAAACGGCCTTGCCGATTGTGGGCCGCTTCCTCGAAAAAGTGTTC
>JBEBSO010000146.1:0-7909 GCA_040394275.1 Telluribacter sp. | reverse complement strand
CATAAAGTCAACAATACGATCGGCCAGATCCTGCTGGCCAGGAGGCTGGGCAAGCAGAAGATCGTGGCCGAAACGGGAGCCGGTCAGCACGGGGTCGCCACAGCCACCGTCTGTGCCCTGATGGGACTGGAGTGTATTGTCTACATGGGAGCGCTGGACATTGAAAGGCAGGCGCCGAATGTAGCCAGGATGAAAATGCTCGGCGCGGAGGTCCGGGCAGCTACCTGCGGATCCAGGACCCTTAAAGATGCCACCAATGAAGCGATGCGGCACTGGATCAATCATCCTGCCGATACGCACTACATCATCGGCTCTGTAGTCGGACCCCACCCTTACCCGGATATGGTGGCCCGGTTCCAGTCTGTCATCTCCGAAGAAATCCGTTCGCAGCTGCTCCTGCAGGAAGGCCGTGAAAACCCTGACTACGTGGTAGCCTGTGTGGGCGGCGGCAGCAACGCAGCAGGAGCCTTCTATCATTACCTGGACCGGCCCGAGGTGAAGCTGGTAGCCGTGGAAGCAGCCGGTATGGGCATAGATTCCGGTCATTCGGCGGCCACAACCGCGCTGGGAAAGCCGGGCGTGCTCCACGGAAGCCGGACCATCCTGATGCAGACGGAAGACGGGCAGGTGACAGAGCCTTACTCCATCTCCGCCGGGCTGGACTACCCGGGCATAGGGCCTATGCATGCGCACCTTTTTGAAAGCGGACGCGGCCTGTTCCTGTCGGCCACCGATGAAGAGGCCCTGCGCGCCGCATTCGAGCTGACCAGGCTGGAAGGGATCATACCGGCGCTGGAATCTTCCCACGCCATCGCGGCGTTGGAGAAGCTGGGTGCAGGCCCGGATGAAGTGGTGGTGCTGAACCTCTCCGGCCGGGGCGACAAGGACCTGTCCGCCTATATGAAGCACATGGATTAGCCTTCCCGTGTATTGTATACAAACATTTCATTACCAGATCATTAACATATAATTACAGTAAACAATACGGACATGGCAGCACTTACCTTACCGGAAGTATTTGACCTGCGGCTCAAACTGCAGGACCTCGAAGCCAGGATCGACGGCGGTACGCTTTCCCTTTTTGAAAGATGCGACGTGGAGGACGAAATCCTGGACATCCGCGAAAAGCTGGGCGAATTTGACCGGCTGAAGTTCAGTGAGGACGGGGAGTGCCTCAATTGCTCGGCCTAGGTATTCACCTGTTTTTACATGTTTGACGAGAAATGATACGAGCCCTTTCCCTTTTTGCTGCCCTGGCGCTCGCATTTACCCTGACTTCGTTTAAATCCGACAGCGATATGAATGGAAAGAAGAAGATGCTGCGGCACGCGGTGCTCTTTAAATTCAAAGAAACATCCTCCCCGGAAGCCATCAGACAGGTGGAGGATGCCTTCCGGAAGCTCCCCTCGCAGATCCGGGAAATCCGGGATTTTGAATGGGGAATCAACAACAGCCCCGAAGGTCTCGACCAGGGGTTTACGCATATGTTTTTTGTTTCGTTCGAAACGGAAAAAGATCGGGATATTTACCTGCCGCACCCGGCGCATAAGGCTTTTGTGACGGTGCTGCAGCCTCATTTGGAAAAAGTATTGGTATTTGATTATTGGGCGCGTCCATGAACAGAATTACAAGGCATTTTCGGCAGCATCCGGAGAAAAACCTCAATGTATATTTCACGGCCGGCTATCCGGAGCTGAATGATACCCTGCGGATACTGACGGCTTTACAGGAAAGCGGAGCCGACCTGGTAGAAATAGGGATCCCGTATTCGGATCCCGTGGCCGACGGAGAGACCATACAGGAAAGCGACGAAAAAGCGCTGCAGAACGGCATCACGCTTAAGCTGATTTTCGAACAGCTCAGGGGCATGCGCGAGCGGGTCTCCCTCCCGGTCATCCTGATGGGCTACATCAATCCTGTGCTGCAGTACGGTGTAGAGAATTTTTGCAGGGATTGCGCCGCCGTCGGCGTAGACGGGGTCATTCTGCCGGATCTTCCCCTGGATGTTTACAACCGGGAGTTTAAGGAAATTTTCGAAGAAAACGGGTTGCTGAACCTGTTTCTTATCACTCCCCAGACGTCCGAAAAGCGGATACGCCAGATTGACGAGGTAGGAGAAGGTTTTATATACATGGTTTCTTCTGCCAGTGTGACCGGTGCGCAGACAGGCATCAGCGCGGAAATGGAACAGTATTTTAACCGGGTCAACGCGCTGGGCCTGCGTAATCCCCGCCTGATCGGCTTCGGGATCAAGGACCTGGAGACCTTTGAAAAGGCCTGCGCATACAGCCATGGAGCCATCATCGGAAGCGCGTTTATCCGCATGCTGAAGGCCAGTACCAACCTGGAGGAAGACATTTACCGGTTTATCCGGTCAATCAAACCCAATAAAGTACTGGAAACCAGCGTTTAGTTGTTTTGGAGGAAATCGGACAGGTTATAAGCCGGCATCTTTATGGCAGGAACTACATCAGTCATTTCCGGGCTTTTAAGCCAGATCAGGGAATACCGTCAGAAATATTATCTGAACGAGCTCCTGAAAGGCGCGATGATCTCCCTGACCATCCTGATCAGCGCATTCCTGTTTGTCAACACGCTGGAGTACTTCGGAAGATTTAATACGCCCGTACGTACCCTTCTTTTCGCCGGCTTTGTCGCGCTGCTCCTGGCGGTGGTCTACCGCTGGATCATCCGGCCGGTGGCAGGATTGCTCAACCTGAAGCGATCACTGGACGACGAGGCCGCAGCCGCACAGATCGGGAATCATTTTCCCGAAATCAGGGACAAGCTGCTGAATACGCTGCAGCTCAGCAGGCTGTTGGAAACACCGCAAACCGACCTGATAGAGGCCAGCATCAAACAAAAATCCGGCCAGCTGATGATCGTACGGTTTTCGGAGGCCGTGCGGTTCGGCGAAAACCGGAAATATGCAAAATATGCCGCCGTTCCGGTGCTGACAGCCGCGTCCGTCTTTCTTTTTAACCCCTCCCTGATCACCGGCAGCTCCGAGAGGATCATCCATTTCAACCGGGCCTATACCGATGCCCCTTTCACCTTTGAGATAGGCAACAAGGAGCTCAGGACTTTCCGGAACGATGATTTTACCGTCCACGTCCGGCTGAAAGGCCGCACGCTTCCCGAAGCCGTTTATCTTGTACAGAACGGGACCCGGTTTAAGCTGGAGAAAGGGGAAAACCGGGAATTTCTGTATACCTTCAAAAACATACAGCGGGACGTAAGGATTTCATTCGAAGCCGCAGGTTACCGATCAGACGAATACCTGGTACGCGTGCTCGAACGGCCCAGCCTGCTTTCGTTCGATGTTACCCTTCATTATCCTTCCTACCTGCGTAAACCTTCGGAAATGCTCAGCAACGTGGGAAACCTGACCGTTCCCGAAGGTACCCATATCGAATGGAATTTTCATACCGCCTCTACCAGGAACCTGTCCCTTCGCTTTGACGGGGACTCCGCGCGGTATCAGGCCGGTGGAAATGCAGACAACACTTTCCGGCTGAGCAAAAGGGCCAGGAAATCGGGGGCGTACCATGTTTTTCTCCAGAATGAAGATCTCCCCGCAGGTGAAAAGCTGGGTTATTTCCTGAATGTGATCCCCGATAGGTTCCCGGTGATCTCCGTGGAAAATTTCCAGGATACCACGCTATACAATTTCCTGGTGGTCGGCGGTTCGATCAGCGACGATTACGGATTCTCCGACCTGAAGCTCTACTATAACATCCTGAAAAACGGTGAAGCTCCCAAAGAAAAGACGGAGCCCGGGAAAATAGACATTCCTTTCAACCGGACCGCCAATACCCAGAGCTTTTATTTCCAGTGGTACCTGGACAGCCTCCGGTTGTCCCCCGGTGACAAAATAGAGTATTATACGGTCGTGTGGGACAACGACGGGGTAAATGGTCCTAAAAAGGCCTCGTCCGGGACGATCAACTTCTCTGTTCCGTCCGGGGAGGAGCTCCGGCAGGAAATTGAAAAATCCAGCCGTGAAACCGAGGCCCAGATCGAAAAAACACTGAAAAAGGCCAAAGAACTGGAAAAGAACATATCTTCCCTGGAAAACAGGCTGAAATCCAACAATGAGCTGGATTTCCAGGAGAGAAGGCAGACGGAGGACATACTGAAAAAAAGGGAGGAGCTGTTGAATGAAATAAAATCGCTGCAGGAAAAAAACCGGATCAGCAATGAAAAATCTAAGCAGCTGAACCAGCAGAGCCCCGAAATGCAGCAAAAGCTCGAGCAGCTTCAAAAGCTGATGAACGAGCTGATGAACGACGAGACCAGCAAGCTGTACCAGGAGCTGCAGAAAATGCTGGAGCAGAAGCAAAGCGAGCGTTTGTCCAGGATGCTGGAGAGACTCCGGAATAAAGAAAAAAATACGGGCAGGGAAATAGAGCGGGCGCTTCAGCTTTTCAAAAAGATGCAGCTGGAGCAAAAAATGGAAAACGTTTCGTCACAGCTGGAGCAACTCGCCGAAAAACAGGAAAAACTTTCGGACGAAACCCTTAAAAATGCGGAACAGAACGGATCAGACACCGAAAAAGAGGCCAAAAACCAGGAGCAGATCGGCGCGCAGGAGAAAATAGGAGAGGAGTTTGAAAGCCTCAGAAAAGAGCTGGAAAAAATCGACGAGCTGGGAAAGGAAACAGGAGAGAACGTAGACACCCGCCCGGAAGACCAGAAAGAGGTCACTGAGCAGCTGAAGGACAGCGGAAAGCAATTGTCCCTGAAGGATGGAAAAAAAGCCGCCAAATCGCAAAAGAAAGCGGCGGAATCGATGCGTAACATGTCCGCCGCAATGGCCAAGGCTGCGGAAGGCATGGAAATGGAACAGCTGCAGGAAGACATGGACGCCCTTCGCGACATACTGGAAAACCTGATCACCGCCTCGTTCGAACAGGAAAGGCTGATGAAGGAGATCAGACAGGTCAACCTGCAGGACCCGCGCTTTGTTAAGCTCGGACAGGATCAGCTGAAGCTGCAGTCGGATACCCGGATCATCGAAGACAGCCTGCAAGCCCTGGCCAGCCGCAACGTGCAGATTCAATCGTTTGTCACGAGAGAGCTCAATGAGATGGAGTTCCAGATGAACGAAAGCATCGGCGCGATCCGTGACCGCCGGATAGGCGTAGCGGCATCGAGACAGCAGCTTACCATGACCGCCATGAATAACCTTGCGCTGATGCTCAGTGACGTGTTCAGGCAGATGCAGCAAATGATGATGATGGCCATGCAGTCCCAGGGGAAAGGGAAGCCCGGCAAGCAGAAAGGGCAGGGAGAAGATCCCTCGGGAATGCAGGAGCGGCTTAACAGGAAAATTGAGCAGCTTTCCCAGATGCAGAGACAAGGTCAGCAGGGGCTGTCGGAACAGCTGGCCCGCGCCGCTGCCGAGCAGGCGGCAATCCGGAAGATGATCCAGGAGCTGATGGATCAGCACAAAGGAACGGAGACCGGGCAGAAAATAAGCGATGAGCTGAAGGAAGCCATGGACAAAATGGACAAAACCGAAACCGATCTGGTTAACAAGAGAATAAACCCGGAAGTGATCAAAAGGAACCAGGATATTGTCACAAGGCTCCTCGAATCCGAGAAGGCGCTTCGCGAGCAGGACGAGGAGGAAAAACGCAAAGGCGAGACGGCCTCTCAGGTACCGAGAAAACCGCCTGCCGCCTTCGAGGAATACATTCGTGAAAAGGAAAAGCAAACCGAGCTGCTGCGCTCGGTGCCGCCCAGCTTTTCCCCTTTCTACAAGCGGGAAGCCGATGCATATTTCAGAAAATACCAGGGCAAATAGTCTTCTTTCTCCCGGTAGCTCCCAATCCTCTTCCAGCCTGCAGGAGCGGAAAGAGGACCAATGATATGCAGAAACAAAAAGTAATCATTCAGATAACGAACAATTGCTGCTAACTTTGCAGGTTAGGTAGCCTTGAAGGGTCATACGGGCTCGGAAAGTCTTACCGTAGTGGTGTAATGTATATCTGTAGTGGTATAGCCGATGATTTCATTTTTTTATGAAGGGGTAGAGCGGAAAATAGACCGGCCGCTTAAAACAAAACAATGGTTGAAAGAAGTGATTGTAACTGAAGGTTACAAAGTGGGTCATATCAATTATATATTTTGTTCGGACGATTATCTGCTGGAAATCAACAGGCAGCACCTGGACCACGACTATTATACGGATATTATTACTTTCGACAACAGCGATACGGAAGAGGTGATAGAGGGTGATATGTTTATCAGCACGGAGAGAATATCAGAAAACGCTGATAGCCAGGGTATTAAATACAATAAAGAGCTCCTGCGGGTAATGGTGCATGGGATACTGCACCTGATCGGCTACAACGACAAAACTGTGCAGGACATCACAGAGATGCGAAAGAAGGAAGACCACTATCTTTTGACCGTCTCATTTTAAAGTTTCCACGTGGAACATCATTTGATAAACAAAACAAAATGCTTTCGGAATACGATGTAATAGTAGTGGGGGCAGGTCATGCGGGTTGTGAAGCAGCGGCAGCGGCAGCAAACATGGGATCCAGGGTCCTGCTGATTACAATGAATATGCAGTCCATTGCCCAGATGTCCTGCAACCCGGCCATGGGAGGGGTGGCAAAAGGTCAAATCGTCAGGGAAATAGATGCGCTTGGTGGTCAATCCGGCATTGTGAGCGACCTGACAATGATCCAGTTCCGCATGCTGAATCTGTCCAAAGGTCCGGCCATGTGGAGCCCCCGGTGCCAAAGCGACAGGATGATGTTTGCCGGTGAATGGAGAACCCGGCTCGAAAAAACACCGAATGTGGATTTCTGGCAGGACACCGTTACCTCCAACCTGGTAAAGGATAACCGGGTGGACGGCGTGAAAACCAGCCTGGGTATAGAGATCACCGCCAAGTCTGTCGTCCTTACCAATGGTACCTTTCTCAATGGAATCATACATATCGGGGAGAAAAACTTCGGCGGGGGCAGGGCCGGCGAACGGGCAGCCACGGGCATCACAGAACAGCTTGTGCAGCTTGGTTTCGAATCCGGGCGGATGAAAACCGGGACCCCGCCCCGGATAGACGGAAGATCTCTTGACTATCAAAAGATGGAAGAACAACCGGGTGATCTCCACCCAGGAAAATTCTCCTATACCGATACCCCTGTGCTCACCAGGCAAAGAAGCTGCTGGATCACCTATACCAACACCGGGGTCCACGAAATACTGAAAACCGGCTTTATGAAATCGCCTATGTTTTCAGGGCGGATTAAGGGCATCGGACCCAGGTATTGCCCCTCTGTAGAAGATAAAATCAACCGGTTTGCCGACAAGGACAGGCACCAGATATTTGTCGAACCGGAAGGCTGGGAAACAGTAGAAGTATACGTGAACGGGTTCTCCACTTCTCTCCCGGAAGATGTGCAGCTAAAAGCGCTGAAAAAAATCCCGGGCTTCGAAAATGCGAAGATGTTCCGCCCCGGGTATGCCATCGAATATGATTATTTTCCGCCCACCCAGCTGAAGCCCACGCTCGAAACTCACCTGGTAGAGAACCTGTTCTTTGCCGGGCAAATCAACGGAACCACCGGTTATGAAGAAGCCGCCTGCCAGGGGCTGATCGCCGGCATCAATGCCCATCGCAAAGTGAACGAGCTCGGGGACTTTGTGCTGGGCAGGAGCGAGGCCTATATCGGTGTCCTGATCGACGATCTCATCAACAAAGGGACAGAAGAACCCTACCGGATGTTCACCTCCCGCGCCGAATACCGTACCCTGCTTCGCCAGGACAACGCCGATATCAGGCTCACCGGGAAAGGGCATGCCATAGGCCTCGCCGACGGGCAGCGCCTGGTCAGGATGCAACAGAAGGTAGCCGATACCGAAGCTGTTCTCCACCATCTGCGTTCTGCCA
>JBEBSO010000145.1:0-7934 GCA_040394275.1 Telluribacter sp. | reverse complement strand
TCCCGGCTGGATTTCCTGGCTAACGTACCCCACATACGAAACGACCAGTGTCACGTTGTCGTTGGGGAGGGTAAGCGTGAAATCCCCGTTGGTATTGGTGATTGTGCCTTGCTGCGTCCCCTTGATCAGGATGCTGACGCCCGGCAGGCCCTCCCCGTTTTCGTCCGTCACCTTTCCTTTGATTTGCTGGGCGATCAGCTGAAAGTCCCCGGTCACTTCCGGAAGCTGGGAAGAGGGAGAGGGTGCGTTTTCCGGCTTCTTCACCGGTGGCCTGATGATCAGGATCGTATTCCCCACGCCTTCTTTAAACGTAAGACCGGTGCCTGCCAGGGCTTCCGTCAGGGTTTGCCCCACCGATCGGCTGTCCCTGGTCAGGGTGATATGGCGGAAGGGGGTTACCTGTTCGAGCGCGTAGGCCATTCTGAAGCCGGACAGTTCCCCTATTTTATTAAGGGTAGTACGTAGAGAGGCGTTTTTTACCTCCAATGTGATCTTTTTCTCGAGCAGGTTCTGTCCGTGGCCGGGGCTGGCCACAAGGAGCTGGCTGGAGCTTAGGAGCACGGTGAATACAAAGGCGCTTATCCGCATGATCATCAGCAGTTGTTGCGACCCACGGGGGATCTTTTTGCAAACGGCAATAAAATTTTGCATAACTTGCAGGAAGTTTGAAATGTTATACCATAATGTCTCAGACTTTAACCCCTTTTGGCTTTCCAGGGCGAAGGGGTTTTTTCATAAATAAAGAGTACAGGACTCTGAAGAACGTAAATCAGCTTGTCATATCATAAGGGGTTTAGGTTAGGGATTCAGGTTTGGTCAGATCTCGGTTACCGTAAAAATCTATTCACAACCGTTGCCGCTGATGAGGATCTCGTCGTTGGCATTTTTGGTATAGGTTGCGCTACGTATCAGGCATAAAGTTTCGAGCACATTGTCCAGGGATTCCGTACCACTGAAAGACACCACCGTAAGACAAGGCCTGAGTTCGGGATTCTGGAAGACGATGCGTACGCCGTAGCGCTTTTCGAGCAGCTGGGCGATGCTCTCGAAAGACACTCCGTCAAATTCCATGTCGCTTTTGACCCAGTCCGTCGCCTTCGTGATCTGGGTGCTGGTTTTCAGCACTTCCGCCCCTTCCGCGTTGTAGATCACCTGCTGATCTTTGGTCAGCACGGCCAGCACTTCCCCCGCGTCGTCTTCCACCCGGACTTTGCCTTTGGTGACCGACACCACGATGTCACGCTGATCGGGATAAGCCCGGATGTTGAAGGAAGTGCCGAGCACGACGGTTTTGACTTTGCCGGTATGGATGATAAAAGGCAGGAGTGTCTGCCCCCGGTCGCCCCCGATATGCTCAATATCAAAATAGGCCTCCCCGGTAAGCGTCACTTCCCGCGTCGCGCCGCTGAATGTCTCAGGGTAGGAAAGCGTGCTCCCGCCTTTCAGTATGACGGAGCTCCCGTCCGGGAGGATCAGGCTGCGCGTAAAGCCGACCGGGACCTTCGGGTCGACCGCGGCAAGCGGCTGCGTGTCGGGAACGCCCGGAGGGTAAAACTTCCGGATGCCCAGCACAAGGATCAGCAGGGCCGCGCAGGCAACGGCAAACCAGCTTTTTCTGTAAAAAGGTACCGTATGAAGAGGCTGTATCCTGTCCGGGCGCGTTTTGTCCACACTCAGGATCCTGGCAAGTATCTCTTCGTGCGCCTGGCTGTCCGCCTCCCTTTCCTCCCTGTTCGGCGCCATCCGTATTTCCTGCTCGAGACGTTCCCGGATCATTTCGCTTACCTCCAGCCCGTTATCGAGAACGGCGAGCGCATGCAGCTCGGATTTTTCACCGGGCGTCAGGCGGTCTTCCAGGTATTTTTCCAGCAGGTAGCTGATGCGATCTTTGTTCATGTGTTGGCTTTCTGACAGTTTAAGGTCACATGGGATTCATCTCAATTCCGGAATATCCCGGCAAGAGGCCTTGCTGCTACTATAGAAGCGGTCTTTTGCCAAACGTACTATCGCAGATGCCGATTTTTCAGAAATTTTTTAACAGCAGGGGAAGCAGCAGGAGAAAATCGAAGCCCGCACGCACGAGATAGGCGCGGATTTCCTTGAGACAGGTCGTGAGCACATTCTTTACGGTGCTGACGGAAAGAGAAAGGGACTCCGCGATTTCCGCCGGCTTTAATCCTTCGTCCCGGCTCATCCGGAAAATTTTCCTGCGCTGGGCAGGCATATTTTCGACCACGATGGAAATCGCCCGGTTGATTTCTGCGAGGCTGATGGTGTCGAGCGGAGAGGCGCCGGGCAGATCAGGGAATTCCTGCGACTCCTTAATATCCGTCAGCTTGTCCTTGTCGGACAGGTTTTTTCTCAGGAAGGACAGGCATTCCCTGGAAGCCACCTTGTATACCCAGGCGTCGATGTAGGCAATGTCGGTGATTTTGTCACGGTGCAGCCAGACCCGCAGGAAGATATCCTGGAGCACTTCCTCGGTGTCCGGTACCGACCTGGTGAACCGGAGCACAAAAGGCTTCAATAAAGTATAGTAGTGTTTAAAAAACAATGCATAGGCCCGCTCGTCTCCTTCTGAGATACGCCGAAGGAGCTCCTCCTGTTGGGGAAAGGGTTTCAGCCGGGCCGGGTTTTGCATGATTGACAATTTAGTCCTGCATATTTATGCAAAGTAACGATAAATTTTATTTTTCGGCGATCCCGCGGTACAAATTCATGGTCCGGTCCTGCCGGACGCAGGGAAGCAGCGGGAACAGGCGGGCTACGGTACCCGGGGTGCGGGCGGGACGACAGGGAGGTCTTTCCTCACGTAGATCCTGACCTTTTCTATCGTGCCGGCGTAAGTATAGTGTTCCTGTACATAATCCCGCACTGACGGCACGCTTTCGAAATAATCAGACCGGTGGATGAATGGCATATTGTACGATGACCCGACGGGATCTACGAATACGCGCGGGTTGGTCCGGGCGATATTTTTAAGGTAGCGCTCTATGTAGAGCGGGCTCAGCGAATTTCCGATCAGCCCCCTTACCGGGTGGTTTTCTGCGGTAGCCTGGATCATCCCGGCCTGTACATAGCCGGAGGTCCACCATCCCCAGATGGCCAGGAAATCGCCCGGGACCGCATATTTCAGGATCTCTTCCACCACCGGGCCTTTTTCCGACGGCGCCGGGAGGGGATACCTGTTCAGTGTGTTATATTTGAGATAGTTGAAGCACCACAGGTTCGCGCCCATTACAAAGACGGCGGTTGCCCACATGAATCCTGACTTCCGGTACCGGGCCCCGGTCATGGCGCCGGCCAGCGAATGGAAAGAATCAGCCAGGATAAAGGCAATGACCGGTATAAGCAGCAAAAAGTAATGCGTGAAATACATACCCGGCTTGACGATGCAAAATACTGTGGTCAGGAGATAGGACGCTATGAACCATTTCATCAGCTGCGGCATTTTTTGTCTGTTTCCTTTGATCAGGGAAATGACGAACAGTACTGCCGTCAGGGGCGTCAGTACTAAAAATCCGTCGCCGTCTGACAGCAGCCAATATTGCAAAAGGGAAACCGTATCCTGCCACGAAAATTCCCTCCCGTAGAGCAGGTTGGCGCGGATATAGAAAGTCAGGAAGTCGTGCCATACATTTCCTGCCCAAAGCAGGAAAGCCGCCAGGGAAAGACAGCTGAGCACGCCCGTCACCAGGCCGATCGCCGGTTTCCCGGATTTGGAAATGCCGCAAAGCAGCAGGCAGAAGCATCCCAGGAAGAAAGCGATCGGAAGCGCCTGCAGCTTGGCAAACGGAATAAGCGCCAGCAGGAAGCCCAATGCGAAATTCCCCGTGATGCGATGGTCCCCTTTCCAGGTGCGGGCCAGCAGCCAAAGGCAGACGGCGGTCAGGGCAACCGGAAGCGCCTCGCTGGACATATGCACGAAATCCGGAGCCTGGATATAGGCGTAAAAAAGGAGAATCAAGCTGGTCGATAGCCGGGCGGAAGGCTGATCGAAAAGCAGCTTCAGGGAGTAGTACAGCGCAGTTATGGTGATGATGACGAGAAGCAGGCACGTAACTCTTGCCGTAATGAAATCAAAGCTGCCGGTAATCATCCGGCCCAGGAAAAGAATGTAGCTGTTCAGCGGGCCTGATGTGGTGCCGTCGGTGTACTCCCAGAAAACGGGAAAATACCACAGGGTGTGGGCTTGTGTGATGAGCTGGCTTTCGTCTACGTTCAGCTCCTGGTTGTAAAGGGTAACCGGCAGCCGCAGGACGGTGAAGATCAGTAAGGAGCAGAAGAGGAAGGCCCGGTCTGAAATTCGTGTGATAAAACGCATGTTCGCATAGAACAGCAGGAAAATCAGGGATAGAAAAACAAAAAACAGGGGATTTGAATCAATGACTATATTAGCCTTCATCGGGTTGATAAGGAAAGGTTTCCGTAACGGTGCGCCGGGGAGAACGCCTGTATAAGCCGGCTTGAGACGCAATATTAAACCAATCTGGACAACTATCAAAATCCGGCCTGCATAATTTGGGTAGGCCTGCCGGCCGGAGATAAGCAAGGGACTCCCTGTTGCCGGGCGCCGGATGGAACGGATTTTGCAGCAGAGGTGATGACCGGAGCAGTTCCGGTGTTCAACTCTAGAACTCTGGAACTCTGGAACTCTAGAACTATAAAACTATAAAACTCTAGAACTTTAGAACTCTGGAACTATTGAACTCTGGAACTATTAACCTCATTAAACTTCATACAAATGAAAGCGAAATTTCAAAGTATTCCCTTAGTGAAAAACGGGGAGAAACAGCGTTTTGAAGTAGAGATAGAAGGTTATACCGCCTTTATCGACTACAAGGATGAGGGCGGGGTGGTCAGGCTGATCCACACCGAAAGTCCGGAAGCGTTGGCCGGAAGGGGTGTTGCTACGGCCCTGGTGGAGAAGACGCCGGCGTACCTCGATGAAAACGGCTACAGGTTGGTGCCGGTTTGTCCGCTGGTATCGGCGTATGTCAAAAGACACCCGGAATGGAAGCGGATCGTGGACGAAAGTGCTTTGCCCCGAGCTGCGGAATTCTCATGAAACCCGTTAACTTGCAGCGGTTTTTTTGCTGTCCTAATGTTCTGTTTTGCTTATGAAAAAAGATTTCTATTATTCGATGCACCGTATGACCGCCTGCCTGGTCATCATTACCCTGTTGTGCGGCAGCTATGCCGCCGGACAAGGGACGGCCGCAGGTGCGGGCGCCCGGAAAAATTACAGGTTTGAGGCTGCTTCTGCAAAAGTCAATACCGCTTCTGCCGAAGTGGCGGACGACGAACGCATGCAGAAAAAGAAGGGGGTTGCGCTGAAAAAAGGCGTGCCGGCTGCGCTGGACGGCGAACGTCCGGAGCCGGACCTTATTTTTGATGTGGAAGTGCAGGAGGGAGGGCGCTACGTGATGAGCACCAATGCCTATACGGATGCGGAGGGAGCGGAGCTGATGAAAAACGCCAAAACCAAGTTTGAATCCCTTTATATTAAAATCCAGATTGATGACAGCCGGCCGACAAAGCGGGTGGTGTATGTACCCTGGGACCGTCCGAGGCAGCAATCGGGCAAATTCGAATTCTCCGGTAAAAAGCAGCAATTGAAAATATGGCTGCCGCGGGGAGTACGGCTGGAATTTCTTGAGCTGGCGCCCTACAACCCGCCCAAAGTACCCGCAGCCGCGCAGCAGTACAAGCCGTCGGTGACGCCCCCGGCCTCCAGGCCCAGGCTCTGGGTAAACCGCGAAACACTACCTGTCGTGAAAGCCAGCCTGGAGACGGGCGATCATAAACCGGCCTGGGAGAAGGTCAGGAAGCTGGCAACGACCCCTTTCGTATTTAAATTCAACCCGGGCCAGGAAGTATCTTTCAATGCGGAGCTGGAGACTGCGGCGGAGGCCAAGGCCTTTTACTACCTGATGACCGGCGACAGGAAGGCGGGCCGCGAGGCGGTCGGGCTGATGAAGGATTACCTCTCCCTGGTTGAATTCGGTAACCTGCTGGACATCACCCGTGAAATAGGACGTGCGATTTATACAGGTTCCGAGGTGTACGACTGGTGCTATGACCTGCTGTCAGCCGAGGAAAAATCCTTGTTGTATAAGCACCTGATGCGGCTCGCCGATGACATGGAGATCGGGTGGCCCCCTTTCCTGACCAGCATTGTAAACGGGCACGGAAACGAGGCGCAGGTCAACAGGGACCTGCTTTCGATGAGTATAGCGATTTACGACGAGGATCCCCTGCCTTACCGGTATTGCTCCTATCATGTGCTGGAGCAGCTGGTGCCGCTGCGAAAGTTCGAATACCAGTCTCCGAGACACAACCAGGGTGTGAACTACGGCGCCTACCGCTTCGGTTGGGAGATGCATGCCGCCTGGTTGTATTACAGGATGT
This sequence comes from Telluribacter sp., assembly GCA_040394275.1. Lineage (GTDB taxonomy): Bacteria > Bacteroidota > Bacteroidia > Cytophagales > Spirosomataceae > JBEBSO01. The sequence goes on along the minus strand of JBEBSO010000145.1, from coordinate 1,523 downwards.
CCGGGAAGGCCGTATTTGACGACAACATAAAGGGGATCCGCCAGTTCTGGCAGTACATGCGCATGCCGGATGGCCAGATGCTGCGCGACGGCGACGGGTTCACTGCGGGCCCTCCGGGTGAGTTTTTCTACTGGAAGTCCCCGCTGACCATGCTTTTGTGCTATGCATATGCGAAAGATCCCATTCTGAAGGGAGATTTTGTCAGGCAGGGAGGTGTGCCCGGGAACCCGATCCTGTATCTGCTGCTGGATGATCCGGCGTTGAAAGCGGAGCCCAGCCTCGCCTCGCTGCCGCTGACCAAGGACTTTGGGCCTGTGCTCGGCGCGATGGTCGCCCGTACCGGGTGGAATATCGGGATGAACAGCAATGATGTGGTAGCGGAGATCAAGGGGGGAGGATATCATTTCGGCAACCACCAGCACAGCGATGCAGGGTCTGTACAGCTGTATTACCGCGGGCTGCAGTTCGGGGACCTGGGCGTGTATAAATTTTACGGGACACCCTATGACATGGGCTTCAACAAGCGTTCGGTGGCGCACAGCATGATGCTGGCGATGGATCCTTCGGAGCAGGTGTTCAGGGACGCGGCGAACGATGGCGGCACCCGGCTGAACCAGCGTCATCCGAAAACGGTCGAAGAGGTGACGTCGGATCCCTGGTTCAAGAACGGGGAGGTGGTTTCCTCCCATTTCGGACCTTCTCCGCTGAAGCCTTCCTACAGCTATTTCTCTGTAGACCTGGCCAGCGCGTATACCGGGAAAATTGAAAAATACAACCGGAGCTTCTGCTTCCTGAACCTGGACCGGGAAGACATTCCTGCGGCGATCATCCTGACCGACCACATGCAGACTTCGTCGCCTGACTTCCGGAAATACTGGCAGATCAATGCCCTGAACAAGCCCGAGCTGACCGACAAAGGTTTTGTGCTCCACAACCAGCGGGAAAACCTGGTCGGGAAAACCCACGTGGAAATGCTCCTGCCCAAGCCCGCAGACCGGAAGACGGAGGTGGCCGGCGGGGAGCAGGCAACCAATGTATTCGGGGTTCAGCTGGCGGTGCCGCCGTCCGTCAACCAGCCGGAAGTCAACGGGTACCGGATCATCGTGTCCCCGGCCCGCCCGGCCGCGCGCGACCGCTTCCTGACTGTCATGCAGATGACGGCGGACGGGACCGGGCCGCTGCCGGTTACCTGGTACGAGACCCCCGTCAGCTACGTGGTGTCGATCGCTGACCGGGTGGTGAGCCTGAGCAACAGCGAGTCCCTGATTTCAGGTAAGTTCACCGTAAAGGTGGCCGGATCCGGCAGGCAGCAGATCCTGCTGACCGGTCTGAAAGCCGGTAAGTGGAGCGTTTCCGGGGGAAGTCCCCGCGTCAACATCAAAAGCACCGTGGCGGAAGGTAAGCATACGCTGTATTTTGAAGGAGGAAAGGGTGACTACGTAGTGACGCCGGTTAACTGATTTCACTAAGACTGTAAAGAATAGTACGCGGGGCGCCCTTACGGGCGCCTCTTTTTTGTACAG
>JBEBSO010000144.1:0-7935 GCA_040394275.1 Telluribacter sp. | reverse complement strand
GCGGTTTATCACCGTTCATGCCGATCATGCCTCCATCCATCGACACCGTTGTCAACAATATGAACGCCATACGGGATCACTATAAAAAGGCAGGCTTTGAGGAAGTTTATTTTTGCTTCGTACCCAACAAGGTAACAGTCTGCGAACCGCAGCGCTATCCCTACAATAACCAGATCCGGCGAATTGAAAACCACCCCCACCTCAGAGCCCCCGTTCTATCCATACACGATGCAATCCGGGCCCGGCCCGATTGGTACCACCTGGGTGACGGGCACTGGACCGTAGAGGGCCAGCGCTACTGGCTGAAAACCGTAAACGGGCTCGCCGGGGAATGGGATCAACCGCTGACTGGCAAAACGAATAACAGGGGGATGCCCCCGCGCCACGATACAAAGTAATCTAAGTCCGTGTGATACAAAAATGCTTATGGCGGGGCACCGGTGGAGGCTTTGGCGCCTGCTCAAAGCCCGGCATCACAGACATATAACTACCGGCCGATCCCGGACTACTCCACAGGCTGACCAAGCTGACAGAACGGCCCGTCCGATCATCCTTCCTGTCCACACCTGCTCCTTTCTCTTCACAACAAACGTGTACTGAACATCTGCACAAAGCAAAAAAGGTCAAAAGCGCTCTGACTCAGCGTTTCGATTCACAGAAAACCTGAACAAATTTGCCGGTTCCTTAGGTTGTTCTTATTGCTTCCGTTAATTTTGGGGGTTTTCGATCCCCTCTCAAGTTGTTCCCTGCGCTATAGTGACGACCCGGTATTTCTTCCTGTTTCTTCTTGTATCGCTTCGGAGCGCCGCTTTGTCAGACCTGCCCACCCACAGGTTCAAGCATTTGGGTATTGACCAGGGACTCTCGCAGAGTATGATCACTGCCATTTGCCAGGATTACAAGGGTTTTATGTGGTTTGGAACTCGCGACGGCCTTAACCGCTATGACGGTTATGACTTTAAAATCTATAAAGCGGACAACTATCAGAAAGATGCCCTTACAGACAACCATATCACCAGTATATACGAGGACAATCGCCAGCAGCTGTGGATAGGCACCCTGCATGGCGGGTTGTTGGTTTACAGCCGCGCAAAGGATAGCTTCATCCGGATCAACAGTCAGGCATTTCCACCTGAAGCCCGCTATGTCAGCACCATAACCGGACACGGGGACCGGATCTTTATTTCCTTCCTGAGCGGTCACGTCATCCAGATCAGCACATCCCGAAATGAGGCGGTTACAAACCAGCACTATCTCCCCGCTGTCAGGGTACTCACGAGGCTGACACCCGGAGAGACCCAGGGAATTTTCTGCATTTCATCGTCGCCCGACGGCACAGTGTGGCTCAACGGAGCAAAAGGCTTCACCGCCTACAATCGATCCGGCCACCCGTTGCACACCTCTTTTAAATCCTATCCGACTTATGTGGTAGACTATCGTGAGGGAAGCCCCCTTTCGCCTGTCCGTAACGACAAACTATCCCCGCTTCACAACGACATATACAAAATAAAAACAGATCTCGATCAGCAGCACTGGATGACGTCATCACTCGGACTCTATCATTTCAACCCAAAGAAAAAAGAATTTATCCTGTACAGGTTCGACGATTCCGTTGTCTCTCTTTTACCTGTCACAGACAGAGCGGGCAGAAAACGGGTTTGGATGAGCACCCACAGGCGGGGACTGGGCGTTTTCCATCCTGAAACACGTACTGCCTCGTTCCATTCCTATAGCAAATTAGGCGGAGCCGAATTCCGTGACATGCTGCTCAGCATCATGTACCTGGGCCGGGATGAGAACATCTGGCTGGGTACGAACGGAAGAGGCCTGCTGATGTATTCCGAAAATCTCTCCCTCTTCAAAACGGGCAGGCTAGCCACCGAGAGCTCCGCCGAAAACCCCGGCAGGAGCATCTATGCACTGTTCAGTTCCAAATCGCGCACCGGGGAATCAATACTCTACAGCTCCCTGCGCGCGCTCGTACAGGTGAACCAGGACGGCATCGAAACATCCGGACAGTCGATCGCTGCCGGTTTAGCCTCACGCTCCATCACACAGGACGGCAAGGGTAACATCTGGTTCGGCAACAAGCAGGGTCTCTTCCGCTACGACATCAGGAAGCGGACGGCAAAACAAATGCTGCACAACGACGGGGACATGGTCATCAGCATTTACGCTGAGTCCACCAGCCTCATTTGGTATACCACCTATTCGGCGCTGTGCACATTTAATCCCGTCACGGGCGCCCGGGAACGTTTCCCTTTCTCCCCCGAGCTTAGCAGCCGGCTGGAAAGCTTGTTTTATTCTTCGATTCAGCCGGATCCGGACGGTACCCTCTGGATCGGCACGACCAACGGCCTCTACCATTTTGATCCCGCTCAGCGGAAATTCCTCAGGGTATTCAGAAACAACACAGCCGATCGAAACAGCCTGAGTGCAAGCGAAATAAAATCCGTTCTTCCCGATCCGGCACATCCCGGAAAATTTCTCTGGGTCGGCACGACGATGGGTCTGAACCTGCTCGACAAATCGTCAGGAACGTTCTCCCGTTTTACCACCCTTGACGGGCTTCCCAACAATACCATATACGGTATTTTACCCGACAACGAGGGCAACCTGTGGCTAAGCACCAATCAAGGCATCTCAGTGATGAACCGGGATACCCGTACTTTTATGAATTTCGATGTACACAACGGACTGCAAAGCAATGAATTCAATACCGGTGCGTACTTCAAAAGCAGTGACGGGGAAATGTTTTTTGGTGGAATCAACGGCTACAACCGCTTCTACCCGAAGGAGATCCTTATCCGGGAAAAGCACCTGCCCATCACGGTTTCGGAGGTAAGGCTACTGAACCAGGACGGGGCACACCCCTTCCGTTTTTCGGAAGACACCCCTAACCGGCTCGCACATGATCAAAACAATATCAACCTGACATTAACTGTTCCCAACTACACAAGCCCGGGAAAAACACGGTATGCCTACCGGATCGTCAACAGAGACACCGCATGGATCGAACTGGGAAAGAGCCGGACCGTGACACTGACCAACCTCAGTCCCGGCAGCTATGTTTTCCAGGCGCGAGGGACCAACGGATCAGGGAAATGGGACGAAGGACTGGTGACAATGACTTTCCAGATATCGCCTCCCTGGTGGAGTTCCCTACCGGCACAAGCGGCCTACCTGATGATATCTGCCGGCTTCCTTTACTGGTTCTGGCTCCGTTACAAAAAGCGCACTACTGCCCGCCAGCAGCTGGAAATTGAACGGCAAAAAGCATTCGCTATTATAGAACTTGACAAAGCCAAGTCCCGCTTCCTCGCCAATATCACCCACGAATTCCGCACCCCTCTCACCCTGATCAACGGACATATCGAACGGTTGAAATCAGGCAGGCATTCAGAACCTCCCCTGCAGCAATACGCAGAAATGGAGCGCAACAGCCACCAGCTGCTCCGGCTCATCAACCAGCTGATGGATCTCACGAGGCTGGAAAGCGGTAAATTCCCTGTCAGATATGAAAAAAGAGACCTCCTCAGCGATCTCCGGGACAACGTCTTTGCATTCAAGGGAATCGCCGGTCAGAATAACATCCGGCTAACTCTTGAAATTGAAGCGGACAGCGAGCTATACCTATCTGAAAACCAAGTCTATATCGACGAAAACATATTCACTACCATCATCAGCAACCTTTTATCCAACGCCCTAAAATTTACTGACTCCGGAGGCTGGATTAAGGTATACGCCGGTTTTGACGTCCGGACCCGCCACCTCACCGTTCGGGTATCGGACAACGGGCCGGGTATCCCTCCCGACGAGCTTCACAGAATATTCGACCGGTTTTACCAGTCTGACAGTACAACGGTACGGGGCCACGCCGGCTCCGGAATAGGCCTCTCCCTGGTAAAAGAGCTGGTCACGCTCCAGCGCGGAAGCGTCGCGATCGAGAGTAAGCCGGGTTCAGGATGTATTTTTACTGTCGTGCTTTCAGAAGGACCACAAAGTACTGACGATGGAATCACGGTACAAACGGACGACCACCTACCACAGAGGGAAGAGGGCCTCACTTACCGCGATACGGCCGACAGTCGCCAGGACATACCGCTGCTCCTCCTGGTAGAAGACCACGCAGATCTGCGAAAATTCATACGTGAAAGCCTGGGTGACGGATATCGTTTCGCAGAAGCGACAAATGGTGCAGACGGCCTGCAGGCTGCAATCCAACTGATCCCCGATCTCATTATCAGTGACGTGATGATGCCCGGAACGGACGGCCTGGAATTCTGCCAGCTTCTTAAAAATGCCGAACTCACTTCCCATATCCCCATCATGATGCTCACTGCACGGGCTACCCGCGATGACCGTTTGTCTGCACTGGAAACCGGTGCAGACGATTACCTCACCAAGCCTTTTTCCACACAGGAACTTTCCATACGGGTACGGAAATTGCTCAACAGCCGCTGGCTGCTGCTACGCAATGCCGGAAGAAAAGAGCCAACGCAAACCCTTCCTACTGCTGAGCAGGTATTTCTGGAAAAAATGACAGGGGTGATCTGCGAACATCTCCGGGACCCCGCCTTTGGCGTGGAGCAGTTGGCCGGACTTACGCACATGAGCACCTCCCAGCTCCACAGGAAGATCAAAGCCATTACCGGCATGCCTCCCGTTCTTCTTATCAAAGACTGCAGGATGCGCCGGGCCATCGAGCTCCTCCGGGCCGGCCAGGAGAATATATCCGGCGTCGCTTTCCTGATAGGATTCGATGACCCCGGCTACTTCACCAAGGTTTTCAAAAAGCATTTCGGGTTCCTGCCTTCCGACAGGGACAGGCTTACATCTGCTGCTATCCATCGGCCGTTTACGGACACATCGGCCTCCTAGGCTACCGCTTTTGCCGGAAATGCGGGATTTCTCCCATCTTTTGCGAGATTCTTCCGGGTTGTCATCAGGCGGCCCAGCCTAATTTTGGGGCAATTCTTTTCTGCCAATGCCTTCAGCTCGCCGGAAAAGAAAATCAGTTTGAAATTACAATTCGGTCATGACCATTATTTCCTTCCCCGCATGGCGGACATTCGCCCTGTTGTTTCTCATTACCCATATCTCCTCTGCCCAAACCAAACGGTACGTAAAAACCGGCGGAACAGGAGACGGCACCTCCTGGCAACAGGCCAGCGGCGATTTACAGGCCGTTATCAATGCTTCCGGCCCACAAGACGAAATCTGGGTAGCCAAAGGGACTTACAAACCGGTCCGTCCGGCCAATAACCTTCTGACGATCAAACAGAACGACCGCAACAATGCCTTCGTGATAAAAAACGGGATCAAACTCTACGGCGGATTTGCAGGAAACGAAACCACCCCCGAGCAGCGGGACCTGACCAATACCGGCAACGCCAGTATACTGAGCGGTGAACTGGGTAATACCAGCCGCCTGGGAGATAACGCCTACCACGTCGTCATTATTTCAGGTAATGCGACCGGCAACACGCTGGACGGCTTCACGATCACCAAAGGCAATGCCAATGGTGCGGAATCGCTCGACGTCAATCAGAATGCACTGTCCCAATCCAAAGGCGGCGGCCTCTACATTGTGGGGAGCGCTCCGTCTTTAAAAAATGTGCAGATCAAAAACAATCTCGCCTCGTCAGGCGCAGGTGTCTTTATGCATCACTGCAACGGAAAATTTGAAGAGGTAAAAATCATAGACAACAAGGCATCTGAATATGGAGGGGGTATATCTGGTGAATCCTCCAGTCCGGACATCCGACATACGTCCATCCAGGCCAACACCAGTGAACATACCGGGGGCGGGATATACTTTACCCGATGCCCCGATGCCAGACTTACCTCTGTCACGTTTCACAAAAACAAAGCGTCATTTAGCGGAGGCGGAATGTACAACGCTTCCTCTAACGTAAAATTGTTTCAAAGTACGCTGTCTGAAAATACCGCTGCCGTTAATGGCGGCGCACTCATGCAGACGGCCGGAGAACTTGAATTAGACCAAGTAAGTATGTCTAAAAACAAAGCGACCAGTAACGGCGGAGGTGTCTATTTGTACCAAACCAATGCCACGGTAGCAAAAGCCGACCTGTCTGACAATTCAGCTTCCATAGATGGCGGCGCGCTCTTTTTTGCAAAAAGCATCGTTCGGATGACGGATACACGAGGCCTGAAAAACAAAGCTAGTCAGAGAGGCGGCGGCATTTTTACCAACGAGACAGCCCTTACGCTTACACGCTGCACCCTTTCTGAAAACAACGCCAGGGACGGAGGCGGGGTGTATTCCTCCGGGGCTTCCGTCACGAAGGCGCGCGACTCCCAGCTAAGAGGCAACAAAGCCTCCAAGCTCGGAGGAGGTATTTTCAGCGAACAATCCGAATCCGAATGGCTGCAATGTCTCCTTTCGGGAAATGCGGCCGAAAGCGGCGGAGGACTTTATGGCTACAACCGGGACACGCAGACGCTAATCAACGTGACCATTGCCGGCAACGCCGCCAGGACAGACGGTGCCGGTGTGACCAACATACAATTTGCTAAATCGTATGTCTACAACAGTATAATCTGGCAGAACGGGGACGGGAAAGATTTCTTGGGGGACATCGCTGCCGAAAGCAGCCACTCTTACGTCAAAGGTATCTCAGGCCTGAACGGAAGTACGCAGCCGGACCTCACTCAGCTGTTCCTGGAGCCGGTACAGGCCAGCGTGAGCACCCCGAGAAGCACAGGGAATTTTGCTTTGCACCCCTACAGCCCCTTTGTTAACAAAGGAGCCGGTCATTTGTTCCCCGGGGATCTCTCTCAAACAAAGGACCTGCAGGAATGCGCCAGATTAAAACACGGGATCATCGACCTGGGTGCCTACGAACTTCAATGCACGCCCGCTAAGCCGGACCCAAAAGGTATCGTATATGTCAGAAAAGGGGCTATCGGCAACGGCTCGTCGTGGGCGGCAGCGATCAGCGAGCTTGCCGACGCATTGGTCACTGCTCGTTTAAGCAATGAAATCAAAGAAATATGGGTCGCCGGGGGCACCTATACGCCGCTTTATTCGTTCGTCGACGGAGAAACTGCTACGCCAAGAGGACAAAAAAACTCTTTTTTGCTGGCAAAGGACGTGAAGGTTTACGGGGGCTTTTCCGGCAATGAATCGTCGCTGCAGCAGCGCGACCTTCGCAAAAAGGAAAACGAGAGTATATTAAGCGGGGATCTGGGCACGCAGGAGGGTACGGGCATAAATGCATACCACGTAGTCACCTCTATCCTCGACGTAGGCACTGCGCTCCTCAACGGCTTTACGATCACCGGAGGAGACGCAAATGTTAGCGAGATTGTCGTGTCGGGCGGAATTGGCGTAAATAACTTGGAAGGGGGAGGTTTTTTCATAAGAAGATCCAAACCCCTGCTTTCCAATCTCATCGTAAAGGGAAATAAGGCATGGAATGGCTCAGGAATGATGATAAAATCAGACGCTACGGTAGTAAACTGCCTTATAACTGGCAACAGCGGAGGGAGTGCTCTCTATATAACGGATGAACCGACCATCGCAAATTGTACAGTGACACACAACGACACCCATTTTGAAATGGAAGTGAGTGGAGGAGGAGCAGAAAAAGAGCCGAAAATACTAAACTCGATATTCTGGAGGACAGACAACACGCGGTTTATCATACTCGTACCTGTATTTCGAATACACAACAGTATTTCTGGACAAGATCCGAAATTTGTCGATCCTGACAACGGCGATTTCCGGCTGCGTTTCGACAGCCCAGCCATCAATGGTGGCGCAAACAACCATTTCCCGGCGCTGACGGGCCAGTCGCTGGATCTATCCGGCCTTCCCCGAGTACATCGATTCGGAGCCGGGGGAAAAATAGACATGGGCTGCTACGAGGTGGACGGATCGGTCGATGCGATAGAAGGCGGTATCACATA
>JBEBSO010000143.1:0-7950 GCA_040394275.1 Telluribacter sp. | reverse complement strand
GCCGGATGGGTACGACCCGGCCCGGTACAAGCTCCTGGCCAGGGTATTTGCTTCGGGATGGCGCGAAACGTTCCGGAAGTTTGACCCGGTCCCTAACCGCAAAACGGACACCAACAACCACGGGCCCTTCAGCACCGACTTTATCGGGGAAAATTACCTGTATCCGGAAGCGACTTACGCGCAACGCAGGGAGATCATAGCCCGGCACGAAAACTACCAGAAGGGGCTGATGTATTTCCTGGCCAATGACCCCGAAGTACCCGCGGAAGTAAGAGCGGAAATGCAGAAATGGGGACTTGCTAAAGATGAATTCAAAGACAACGGCAACTGGCCGCACCAGCTGTACATCCGGGAAGCACGCCGCATGATCGGGTCGGAAGTGATGACCGAGCATGAAACACTGAGCAAGAGACCGGTGAAGAACCCGGTGGGAATGGGATCCTACACCCTGGATTCCCACAATACGCAGCGGTATGTGAAAGAGGACGGCTACGTGCAGAATGAAGGCGACATCGGCGTACGCACCAACGGTCCGTACCAGATCTCCTACGGCTCGATCATTCCCCAAAAACAGGACTGCGGGAACCTGCTGGTCCCGGTATGCGTGTCCAGCTCCCATATCGCCTTCGGCTCCATCCGCATGGAGCCTGTTTTTATGATATTGGGCCAGAGCGCAGCTACCGCGGCCGTGCTCAGTATTGACAGAAATATTGCCGTTCAGGACCTGAGCTATGAAGAACTGAAATCACAGCTGCTTAAGGATAAGCAGAAATTATCAAACGTTCATGACTAGGTACCTGTCAGCAGTGCTTTTAACTCCGCCGGCCGCTCCCCGGTACAAGTAGAATCCCGTCCGCCGGAACTTTATCATAATAATTATGGGGTCTGTGCCCGCTGCGGCCCCGGTTGTCCCATGCTTTTTCTACCGAAGTGAAAACGTTTCGTCTCTCTTACCTGCTGGCCCCCGTGCTCGTCCTCGCGATGGCTCCTCCGAAAGAGAAGCCTGTAGGTGTGGGCGCCCGTCCTGTGAAAGGAGCAGAAGTGCTTTTTGACGGTTCACGCGCCATGCTGGACGAACAATGGACCTATTGGGCAGGCCCCCGGCTGTCCGCTGCCCTGCCGATAAAGTGGCAGCTTGTCCGGGATCCGGCCGGCAGGAAAAACGTGCTCAGTTCCAACGACCCGGCCGCTGCAGGCGGGAAGTTCGGGGCGGCCGACATCGTGACGAAAAAAACTTACCGGGATTTCAGGGCCCATGTCGAGTTCTACATCAGCAAGCCCAAAGGAAACAGCGGTGTATACCTGCAGAACCGCTACGAAATACAGATACTGGACGGCGATTCTACCCGGCACGGAATGGCTGCGGTCATCAACGAATCCGCGTCTCCCTACCATGCCTACAACGGGACCGGCAAATGGAACGCCTATGACATCGTATTCCGGGCGGCACGTTTTTCGGGAGGGAAGCTCACGGAGCACGCCCGGGTCACCCTTTATTTCAACGGGATCAAAGTGCACAGCAACCAGGAGATCACCCGCGTATGGGGAGGCGTCAGCTCGGGAATCGACGGGGGTAACCAGGAGGGCAGGGGAATTACCGATACGCCCGGCGGCCTGAAGCTCCAGTCGGAAGGACATGACGTGCTTTTCCGCAACATATGGATAAAAGAATTAAATCTCGCGGAGAACAATACGGACTTTTGAGCCCGCAATGTTTAATATTAGCTGGGAAAATATCTTATTTTTGAAATAATTTCGGCCTGAGATAGGCGTAATCAAACAGAGTATCGTATTATATTTAACAGATCGTCTCCTTTAACCCCAAATGTTGTAATGAGAAAAGAGAAGTCTAAACACCCCTCCAGAAGGGAATTTCTTAAGAATTCGACCGTGGCCGCTGCGGCAGCCTCTGCGTTCATGATTGTTCCGAGGCATGTGCTCGGCAAAGGCCACATTGCACCCAGCGACAAGCTGAACATTGCCGGTATAGGTGCGGGTGGAAAAGGACAAAGCGACCTTTCCAGTTTTGCAAAAAGTCCCCGGGTAAACATTGTGGCCCTGTGCGATGTGGACGATCGCCGCGCGGCAGAAACCAGGGCGACCTATCCCAAAGCCAAGTACTACAAGGACTTCCGCGAGATGTTGTCCAAGGAGAAAAACAACATCGACGCCTGCTCGATCTCAACGCCTGACCATACGCACGCCGTAGCCACCCTGGCCGCCATGCAGCTGGGCAAGCATGTATATACCCAGAAACCTCTTACGCACGACATCTACGAAGCGCGTATCCTGGGACAGGCAGCCAAAAAATACAAAGTCATTACGCAGATGGGAAACCAGGGCGGCTCCGGAGACGGCGTACGCCGCATGAAGGAAGTCTATGACTCGGGGATTATCGGGCACGTCAACAAAGTGCTGTGCTGGACCAACCGGCCGGTATGGCCGCAGGCTGTCCCTACCGACAAGACTTTCGAGATACCCAAAGAGCTGGATTTCGATTTGTGGCTCGGCCCTGCGCCCAAAGTCCCCTACAACGAAGCCTTCCTGCCCTGGAACTGGCGCGGATGGTGGGACTACGGCACAGGCGCGCTCGGCGACATGGCCTGCCACATCATGGACCCGGTCTTCAGGATCCTGCCCATCGACTACCCCAACTCCGTAGAATGCAGCGTTTCCGGGTCCTGGACATTTACCCTCAGACCGGAAGATCACAATCCCGCCTGGACGCCTTTCTCAACGTCCATCCACCTGAACTACCCGAGAAAAGACAACAAAGGGGATCTGAGGGTATCATGGTACGACGGCGGAATTATGCCTGAAATGCCGGATGAGCTTCTTCCCGGGGAAGAATTCGGAAACTCCGACGGGGGAGTGCTCTTCATAGGCGACAAAGGAAAGCTCCTGTGCGACTGCTACGGCAACCGGCCGCGCCTGCTTCCGTCCAAAGACAACGAAAAAATACTGCAGATCCCCCAGACCATCGAGCGGGTACCCAACCAGGATCACTACCTGCAATGGGTAAATGCATGTATAGACGGTTACGGAAAAGGTAAAACCAGCTCTCCGTTTGAATATGCCGCTCCGTTTACCGAAAGTATCCTGATCGGTAACGTAGCCATCAGGAGCTGGATGCTCCGTGACAATCCTACCGCCAAGCGGAATGTGGAGCGTTACAACGGCAGGAAAAAGCTTCTTTGGGATGCGCCCAACATGAAGATCACCAACCATGACCTCGCCAACCAGTTTGTGAAGAGAGCGCCGCGTCCGGGCTGGGAACTGAAGCTGTAGTAACAGGCATAAATAAAAAGCCACCTGCCCCGGGGAATCGGGCGGGTGGCTGAAAATACCCGGATATCCCCTTTCACCGGGGGCTTCCCGCAAACAGGCAATTATTACTTTACATATATTTATAAATGTATAAAAAGGGGGCTTTCCATACGGATAAGCCCCCTTTTCCTGTAACCGAATATAATTCTTTCATTTGCTCTAATTACCGAAAAATCCCAAATTAAACCGGAAATTTCCAAAGATATAACCAGAAACCAACCAGAATGCCAGGTACATACAGAATAATATTCGGTCGACTGTTTCAGAACTAGTTGACGGGTACAAGCAGCTCCACGTCCGCCCACCTGAACACGATCCCTTTGGCGGTCACCTGGTATTCGAGACGTTCTGTCATCCCCCCTCTCTTGGGTTCCGCCTCCACCCTCAGCACGTCTTTGGCCTGGTCATACTTGTAGGCCCCCCATTGATTCCAGACGCTGTTGAATATCACCGTCCATTTCCCCGACGCCTTCGGGACCAGGAAAAAACCGTATTTCCCGGCAGGTAGGCTCTTGCCGGCGACCTTAAGGCTTTTATCCGTTTCTACGGTGGTCGCTTCGTTGGCTCCGGCTCTCCACACTTTGTCATAGGGCTCCAGCCCTCCGAAAATGGTCCGTCCCTTCACTGCGGGACTGGAATACTGGATCGTCACGGAAGCGTCTCCGATCTTGCCGGCAGCGGTCTGGGCCGGGCTGGGGCGCGGTTTTTCCTGCGCCGGCGCCAGCACCGGGAGTACGGCAGCCGAAAGCACAAACACCAGCTTTTTAAGCAGTCTTAGATTTTTCATAAGCTTCAACACATTAACAATTGATTAATTGAACAATCACCGGATGTATATATCAAGTAACTGCCCATGCCCGTTTTTTGTTATATGACATTTCCTTAATTTTGCCCGCTCTCACCAATGTACCCGCAAAAAGAAGCCAGTGAACAGCATATATACAGTTTGCAATAGAAAAGAACTTGCCGGCGCAATTTTACTTGGCCACCAGGTAAAAGAGCTTATGCCCGGAACCAGGTTCGTGATCGGCTGGATAGATGAGGACACTCCGCACGGATTACCTGAGCACATAGAGATCATACCCTGCCACATTTTTGCAGATCACCACTGGGCGCAGATGTGCGCCCGCTACACCGACATAGAGCTTGCCGCCGCGTGCAGACCCCTGCTCGGGCTCACGCTTGCGGAAAGATCGGGGGAAGGAGAGCAGGTTACTTTCCTTTCTCCCACAACCAGCCTGTACCGGTCTTTCGATCACCTGGACGGTACAAGGGCCCCGATGTTCCTCAGCCCGAACATCGCCGTGCCTACCCGCCCCGGACCGGGACCGGACGACAAGCGGATCCTGAACATCGGCATGTTCCATTCCGGAGCCTGGGGCCTCCGCGCATCGGAAGAGACACGCAGGTTTCTCACCTGGTGGTCGGGGCGTACCCGGGACAGGGCGTTCCTGGATCTATGTCACGGCATGTGCCTGGATCAGCTCTGGCTCAACTATGCCCCCGTGCTGCTGGACGCTCCCCTGATTGTCCGGCACCCGGCCTGGCACATCGGCCTGCACAACCTGTCCGCCATCCGGCTGGAATACGGGGAAGATGCCTGCCTGGCGGACGGGCTTCCGCTGGTTTCGGCCGATTTCTGCGGAATGACAGGCTTTCACCCGGTATGGACGGATCATGCTGCTGCGGGGCTGGCGCATCCTGCATTCGCCCGCCTGTTTCGGCGTTATACGGCCGACCTGGAAGCTTACGAAAGCTACCGGATACCCGGTTTGCCTGCGTTCGGCAGGCCCTTGACAGCTCCGCCTTTCCGTAACCTCCGGCGCTCATTGAAGAGTAACCTGGAGAGACTGAACGAATTTATCGATACATTCACTATTTAAGCGCTCTTACACCCATTTCGATGCAACCGCTGAAGCAATCCACACAGGAGCTAAAAGAATTTATCGGCAGGCAGGCCGTCCAGGCCGCGACGGAGGAGGGCGGCTACCCGAGGCTTACCGTCATTACGCCGTCTTTCAACCAGGGTGAGTTCCTGGAAAGGACCATCCTGAGCGTCCTCAACCAAAACTATCCCAACCTGGAATACATCATCATCGACGGCGGATCTACCGACCGCAGCACCGAAGTCATCAGGAAATATGAAAAGTACCTGGCCTACTGGGTCAGCGAAAAAGACAAAGGGCAGGTCCATGCCATCAACAAAGGGCTTGCCCGCGCCACCGGCGACTGGATCAGTTTTCAGAACTCGGACGATGTCTACTTCCCGGGCACCTTCCGCAAATTTGCCGGATCGGCAGCCCGGCACCCCGAAGCCGGCATCCTGTACGGCGACCTCTACCTGATCGACCCGGAAGATGAAGTCACCGAGCTGTTGAAGACACTGCCTTTCAACATGGTCAGCCAGCTGGCGGAGGGAATGCAGATCCATAACCAATCGCTTTTTTTCCGGAGGGAGCTGGTCGAAAGATACGGTGATTTTGATGAAAGCTACCGGTTTGCATTTGACTACGAGTTCATTACCAGGTACCTGGCGCACGAAGGCGTCACAGCCCGAAGAGTGGAAGGCCTGGCCGGGGCCCTGCGCGTGCATCCCGATGCCAAATCGTCTGTCATCGCCGGAACCGGCCGGGAAGAACACCGGCGGATTCAGGAAAAATACAACTTTGCACTTCCCCCGAAACTTCCGTTAAAATTGCTGTATATTTGGAGCCGGATAAGGAAAGTAGTGTACTTGCTTTCGGATATTGATTACATAATGTATCGTCTTGCAAAGTAGCTGGCTTTATGATTTGGGCGTGGATTCGTAAAAATTTTACTTTTCTGAGGTATTCGCTCGGGATATCCATGATGATCAACGGGTTCCCTATCATTTTTTTTGTCAGGGATACTTTGCAGATCGGGCCCGCCAGCAGCCTGTTTACGGCCCTGTTCTTCGCCCTGGCCATTGTCCTGATGATCCCCGACAGGCTGATTTTCGGCAACACCTACAAGCCCAACACCATCCTGCTCGGCTTTGCCCTGAGCTTTTTTTTCATTACGATCCTCCATTTTTTCTACATGAATCCTACCGGGAGAAGTGCTACGGATTTCGGCAACTATGCCTTTTTCTTCCTCTTTCTCCTGTTGCTGATGTATATTCCCAACGAAGTCAGGGGCACGCTGATGCATGTCCTGTTCCTGATGTCGCTGTTTTCCAATGTCACGCTCGTCTATTCCCTGATGACCAATCCCAACTGGACCATCGGGATGCGGGCGGCCGTCACCTTCGCCAATGAGAATGCGCAGGCTGGCGGCAATCCCCATATTGCGGCCAGGAACGCGCTGATATGCCTGATTTCCTCACAGCTCCTGATGGGTGAATACAAAAGCATACTGCTGAAGGTGTTTTTTATCCTGTCTTCGGTTTTCAGCCTTGCAGTCATGGTCCTGACCCAGTCAAAAACCTGCATCCTGGGCACCGGCCTGATTGTTTTTTTCCACGTATTGCTCACCTTTGACCTGCGGAAGGCGGCCCGTTCCGTCTACCGGCTTTTCACATTCAGGTCCCTGGTCATTGTCGTCATCGTGCTGGGTATTTTCAATTATTTTCTAAACAGGTACTACAGCACCTACTCGTTGATTATCAGTTACCTGGACAGCGTCGGCAGCCGCCTGAATAACGTGCTCTTCACCGCCTTCGGCCTTCAGGCCTCTTCCGGCAGCGAAGTCATGGAGGACGCTTCAGCGATGGGAAGGATCAAAAGTTTCAGCTTCTTCTCCGAGGGTCTGACCGACCCGGCGATGATCTTCGTGGGCATGGGGTATAAAATGACATTCATGGATGTGCCGATCCTCGAAGCGTGGGCCAACCACGGGATCCTGGGCTTTGTTACCTTCGCAGGCTTCAACTTTTACCTGTTTATCTTCTCGCTCCGCGAGATTTACAGGCAGGGGGAGTCGATTTCCCTGTTCTGTTCTTACTTTTTTATCTACCTTATCGTCCTTTTGGTAGCAGCAGGCAGGCCTTACGATATCGCATACTGGTTTCCGTATGCCTTCCTGATCCGGTTTCTGGGTATCAGGTACCTGCCGGTCGGCACGGCACGCCTGCCGCTCCGGAAAATGGCGTAGATTCCCGGACCTTACTATTTAAAACATTCAGAAGGTGAACATACTCGTAACAGGCGCAACGGGACTGATCGGCAGCAGCATTACCAGGGAGCTTCTCAGGAAGGGGCATGCCGTGACGGCGCTGTACCGCGAGGGGGCCGACCGGAAGCTTCTGAAAGATATTGAGCAGGACATTACCTGGTCGGAAGGGGACGTGCTGGACGTGCTGAGCCTGGAGCGCGCCCTGGCACACGCCGAGTATGTCGTCCATACCGCAGCCATTGTCTCCTTTTCTCCGAAAGACCGGAACCGGATGCTTAAAACCAACGTGGAGGGCACGGCCAACGTCGTGAACATGTGCCTTCTCCGCGGCATCCGCAAGCTTTGTCACGTCAGCAGCGTGGCCGCCCTGGGCCGTCCGGATGTATCCCACGCGGCAAAAGACCGCTGCGTCACGATAGACGAGACGCAGCAATGGACGGATTCGCCCTCCAATTCCGCTTACGCCAAAAGCAAATACCTCGCTGAGCT
>JBEBSO010000142.1:0-7957 GCA_040394275.1 Telluribacter sp. | reverse complement strand
CTTCAACAGAAAGGGGATTGTCCAGGGAAGTGGGGTGGATGCCGACCTGAATGAATTTGGCCGGGCGCAGGCGGAGGCTTTTTTTGACAGCTATGCCCACGTCCCGTTTCAGAAAATCTATACGTCCGGTCTGAAGCGCACCGTTCAGTCGGTGCAGCGCTTCATCGACCAGGGAGTTCCGTATGAGTGCTGCCAGGGGCTCAACGAGATCTGCTGGGGAGTCTATGAAGGAAAGGCGCCGTTTAATCTCCGGGACGATCACTTCCTGAATCTTACCCAGGCCTGGAAGGACGGGGATACGTCGCTCGCCGTCGAAGGCGGTGAAAGCCCCGAGGAGGTGCTGAGGAGGCAGGAGCCCGTCATCGAATCCATCCTGTCCAGGCCTGAAGAATCCACGATCCTGGTCGCGATGCACGGACGGGCGATCCGCATCCTGCTGACCAGGCTGCTCAACCGCCCCCTGAAAGAAATGGATGTGTTTCCGCACAGCAACCTCGGCCTGTACAGGCTTTCCTACTCCTACGAGAGCAGGATGTTTGCCGTGGACGCCACCAACGACATTACCCATCTGCTCGCCATCGAGATCCCTCATAATTAGCCGCTGCCGTTTGTGTAGCCGGCTTTCCATTGATCCATTTCCTGCGGAGCGGACCGGTTTCGCTGTAAATTTGTAACTTGTCAGCCGAAACAAGGTACGGATTTTTGATCAAGCAGGCATGTCCAAAACCGGGTTATACTGGATATTACAGATTGGCGGGTGGACCACGCTCGTCCTGTCGGATTTCCTGTTTTACTCGCTGGAATACGGGTGGGAAAGCAATACGTTTTTTCTCAGCCTGGCCAATATCCTGCTTTGCATTATACTGACTCACTTTTACAGGCTGATCATCAGGCGGTGGAACATCTCCACCATGCCGTTGCCGGTGCTCGGCTTCAGGATGCTGCTGTCGGTGGTGGTGCTGGGTGTGGCCATGGCCCTGTTTACCATGCCGCTCGACCTGCAGGTGCTTTCGGAGCACGTGACGGATACGCCTTACCTGTTCTGGGGGTATATCGTGGGCTGGTGCAAGAGCATGATGGCCTGGGTGCTGTCCTACACCGTATATCATTATGTAGAACAGAAACGCCTGACCGACCTGGAGAAAATCATGCTCAAGACTTCCATGCGGGAGGCGGAGGCCAAGGTGCTCCGGTCGCAGCTCAACCCGCATTTTATGTTCAATGCGCTGAACAGCATCCGGGCGCTTATCCTCGAAAACCCGATGAAGGCGCAGCAGAGCGTGACCCAGCTTTCCAATATCCTGCGGAATTCCCTCCTGGCCGACCGGCGCAAGACCGTGGAGCTGCGGGAGGAGCTGAAAACGGTGGAAGACTACCTGGCGCTGGAAAAAGTCCGGTATGAGGACCGGCTGCAGTTTTCGATCGATGCGGAGCCACAGGTGCTGTACTGGCAGGTGCCGCCGATGATGCTGCAGACCCTGGTGGAAAACGGCATCAGGCATGGCGTGGCCCGGATTGCGGGCGGGGGATTTGTGGAGGTGAGCGCGGGCCAGCAGAACGACAACCTTTTCATCAGGATACGCAATTCGGGGACCCTTACGGGTACGGCGTCGGGAGGGATCGGCCTGCGCAATACGGCCGAGCGGCTGTCGATACTGTACGGGAAGGAGGCGGATTTCAATCTCTACCAGGAGCGCGAGAATGTCGTCTGCGCGGAGCTGAAAATGCCGCCCGTGAGCGAAGGAATACAAAGATATACGGATGACCTGAAGCCCGTGGACCCGTCGCAGTAAAGCGGCCTCCTGCCGGCAGCGCAATCGAATTTGAAACTTAAAACCGGAAACCAGCTATGAGAACGCTTATCGTGGACGATGAACGCCTTGCCCGCAGCGAACTGAAGAGACTTCTTGAACATTATCCCCGGATAGAGGTAGTCGGGGAGGCCGCCGATGCCGACGAGGCGCTCCGGCTGATTGACGATCTGCAGCCGGAACTCCTGTTCCTGGACATACAAATGCCCGGGAAAAACGGCTTTGAGCTGCTGTCGTGCATCGAAGGGAAGAGTCCCGACGTGATTTTCACAACGGCCTTCGACGAATACGCGATCAAGGCGTTTGAGTACAACGCGCTGGATTACCTGCTGAAGCCCATCGATACGGACCGGCTCAGGGAAGCCGTCAGCCGGGTGGAGGAGAACCAGGCCCAGGGAGAGCAAGCCGCTGCCGGGGATTCCGGTGAGCGTACGGAAAAGCGGCTGGGTGAAAACGACCAGGTGTTTGTGAAGGACGGGGACAAGTGCTGGTTTGTAAAGCTGGGAAAAGTACGGCTTTTTGAGTCCATGGGAAACTATGTCCGCCTTCATTTTGACGATCAGAAGCCCTTGGTGCTCAAGTCGCTCAACGCGTTGGAGGACCGCCTTGCGGAGGATACTTTCTTCAGGGCCAACCGGAAGCACATCATCAACCTGAACTGGATCGATAAGATCGAGCCGTGGTTTAGCGGGGGATTGCTGGTGACATTGCGCGGCGGTGACCGGATAGAGATTTCCCGCCGGCAGACCATCCGTTTCAAAGAGCTGATGAGCCTGTAGAAGCCGGGGGTACCGTGCGCGGCAGACGCTCAGGGTTTTTTACGCCGGAACCTCAGCCAGCAGTAACCGGCGATGCCTGACAGGAGCGACCCGGTAAGGATGGCAAATTTGGTTTCTGCCAGGATATCCTGCTGACCGGGAAACGACAGCAGTGCAATGAATACGGACATTGTGAAGCCGATGCCTCCCAGCATACCTACGCCGGCCATATGGCTCCAGCCGGCCCCGGTGGGCATCGCTGCCAGGTTGAGCCTGACCATCAGCCAGGACAGGAAAGTGATACCCAGGGGTTTGCCGATGAAAAGCCCGAGGATAATCCCCATCCCCAGGGACGTTCCCAGTCCGCCGGCCATGCCCGCCTCCAGGGTGATGTTGGTATTGGCGAGTGCAAAAAGAGGCATAATCAGGTAATTTACAGGGACGTTCAGGCGATGTTCCAGCTTTTCCAGCGGGGAGACGCTTCCCGCTGACCGGGCCGGAATGGTAAAGGCCGTCAGCACGCCGGCGATGGTCGCATGCACTCCCGAATGATGGATGAAATACCAGATCAGCATGCCCGGCACCAGGTAGGCGGCCAGGCTTCTGACGCCGGAGCGATTGAGCAGGAAAAGAAGCGCTACAAGCAGCCCCGCATACAACAGGTAGGTCGTTTGAAGCGTGGTGGAATAGAAAAGCGCGATGACGAGGATCGCCATGAGGTCGTCCACAATGGCGAGAGCGGCGAGGAAGATCTTGAGGGAGGAAGGCACGCTTTTTCCCAGCATCGTGATGACGGCAATGGCAAACGCGATGTCGGTGGCCATAGGGATCCCCCAGCCGCCGGCATAGGGAGTGCCATGGTTGAAGAGGGAATAGATGGCTGCGGGGAAAATAACTCCTCCGAGGGCGGCAAAAATGGGAAGCGCCGCCTTTTTCAGGGAGGAAAGCTCTCCCTGTACCAGTTCCCTTTTGATTTCGAGACCGACCAGGAGGAAGAAAATGGCCATGAGCCCGTCGTTGATCCAGACCAGCAGCGTATATCTCAAATGAAGCCGCTCCGTATGGACACCCAGCTCCGTACCGAGGAAGCGTTCAAAAGCGGGGGCGGACGGGGAATTGGCCAGCAGCAGGGAGATGACTACACATATCAAAAGAATGACCCCGCCAATGGCTCCGGATTGAAAAAATTCACGGAAGGACTGCAGCCTGACAATTTTTTTCATGGCGCAAAAATAGTAAAAAAAGCGGCTGCGCCGTAACGGGATAGCTTCAGCCGCGCCCGCCGCTTGAAAATACGGCCTTCATTTTATTTATTTGCCGGACGAACGGAGGCGCCGGCCGGCAGCAGCTGCGTTCGCAGGTATTGTTCAACTAATCAGTACAGGAAATGAGAACACCCGGATTTTCAGGTAAAATAGCAGTAATGTGGCTGTTTTTTATACCCGTGGCCTTTGCCTATGGTCAGAAGGTTCCGCGGAAGATGGACCTGTTCCTGCTGGTCGGGCAATCCAATATGGCCGGCCGCGGAGTGGTCGAAGCCACCGACCGGGAGGTAACGCCGGGTCTGTGGGTGATCGATGCTTCGGATGAATGGGTGCCGGCGGTGGACCCGCTCCACTATGACAAGCCGGCTGCGGTCGGTGTGGGGCCGGGGACGGAGTTCGGGAGAGCGTTGCTCAGGCAGCGTCCCGGGAAGGCAGTCGGCCTCATCCCGTGTGCGGTAGGAGGAAGCAGGATCTCGGATTGGGAAAAGGGAGCCAGGCACAGCCAGACAGGCATCTATCCCTATGAGGCCATGTTGGCCCGCGCCAGGCAGGCCATGAAAAGGGGTAAGCTGAAAGCCATATTGTGGCACCAGGGGGAGGGCGACAGTTCACCGGACCGGGCCGGCCTGTATGAGAAAAGGCTGGAGGAATTTTTCACCCGGCTGAGAAAGGATCTCGGTGCGGAAGGAGTACCGGTCATCGTGGCTACGCTGGGTGATTTTTACGTGAAGAAGGTGCCGTCCGCTGCCGTGATCAACCGGACCCTGACCGAATTTCCGGGAGCTCATCCCGATGTGTATGCCGTGTCCTCAGCCGGCCTGACGCACAAGGGAGATACCACCCATTTCGATGCTGCGTCGGCAAGAGAACTGGGGCGGCGCTATGCGGAGGCCTATCTGAAGATCAGCGCGAAAAAGTAGGGGCGGCTCAGTTGTCCTCATCGGGCACGTACAGGCCGTTTCTTACCGCGAAGACGATGAGATCCGCTGTGCGCCGCATTTTCAGCTTTTTCATGATGTTCCGGTGATACGACTGCACGGTGTGCGCGCTCAGGTTGAGTCGGTGCGCCGTTTCCTTGATGGTATATCCTTTGCAGACATTTTGGAGCACCTCCCTTTCCCGTGCGGAAAAATTGTAGGAGATCTTGTCTTCCGCGAGCAGGCTCTGCATAAGATTCATCCCGAGGGCGGGGCTGACGAAAGTTTCCCCCCGCATAACGGTTCGGATAGCTATCAGCAGCTCTTCCAGCGTGGCGCCTTTGCTGGCAAAGCCGTTTACACCATTCCGGAAGGCTATTTTGATGCTGTGATTATCGGAAATGCCCGACAGGACCAGCAGCTTGGGAATGAGCGTCAGGCCTTTGACGTACGATTCGATCAGGTTGTAGATTCTTTCAGAGCGGTTGGGGACCTCCAGTATAATGAGGTCGGGAGAAGGAAGCGCATCGGAACCCAGGAGAAACTCCTCCGTGGTGCCGAAAGTGTTTACCGTAACGAACTCAGGTTGCTGAAGCAGCACAACCTTTAGCGTATCTGTAAATACACGGTGCTTATCAATCAGGATTACATTCATCAGAAGAGAGGGTGTTTGGACATATTCCCGGCAGTATCGTCGTTCTGTAATCAGCCGAAAAGCCGGATATGTTAGTGTTCAGCGGTTTATGTATTTATCACATATCTACAAAAAAGAACGATTTGTACATAAGATAACATGATCATGGTCAGTTTTCAGGTATTTTCCGACTGGAATCACCCTGTTTTTTGGGTGCCGGCTCCCCTTTCGGAGCCCCGGATACCGGAGGAGGGTAAAATCAATCCTGAAATTCTTCTTTGAAAAAAGAGGGCAGTCCTATATTTTCGGTAGGAACATTCATTACTTTTTTCAGCTCCGAGCGGCTCTTTATTTTCAGCTTGAGAAAAACCTTCGATTTAATATTGCTTACCGTAGAGGGTTTAAGATTCAGCCGCTCGCTGATACTCTTTATTTTTTCGCCCCGCGCAAAGTAATGTGCAATTTCATTTTCCCTGGGCGAGAGCTTCAGCGAGGAGGGCTTGCTTTCGGGAGACACGATGAAATTGACAATGCGGCTAAGATGCTGGCTCTCAATATAGATATTTTTTTTCAATACCATGATGTCCACGGCTTCGAGCAGGTAGGAAGGCACGCTGTTGCGGGTCAGAAATCCCCCGGCTCCCGCAGCTATGTGCGATACTACCTCGTGGTCCGACTTCGGAACAGAAAGCAGCAGAATCGGCGGACAGGCAGGCACCAGGCTTTTGATCGATTTCAGCAGATTAAGACCGTCCTGCTCTTCGGTGCTCAGGCCGAGTATCAGTAAGTCGAAGGAGGAATGATTTTTGCCGTTAATAAAATCTTCACAAGTGTTGTATTCCGAGAAGACCAGGTCGCGGTAAGTACCGGCCAGTATCTTGCAAACGCCTTTACGATAAATAGGAGAGTTCTCTATAATCCCGATTTTCATACAATAACATAAACAGAAATTTTATCATTTCAATGTGGGTGGCAATCTGACAATACAGTACATAGGCTCAACCGCGCCTGGGTATCTTCCGTACAGACCCGGGCTACAGGTGAATAAAACAGAGGCTGCAAATCTGATGCGTTACCTTTTTTGGGTGGAAATGCCTGATCCAAAAAGCGAAAATAGTGTGTTTTGGATAAGGAGCGGATTAGTGATTATGCATAGTGTCTGATTAGTGATATTAAGAATATACAAATCTAACGCGAAGTTAACTTGATTGTCAATACGCGAAAATCGCTAACGGAGGTACGTAAATTTTGGGGGCTTTTGCTATTTTTTTGTATATTTGGCTGAGTACTATTCCCTTTTCTCCTGCCGTGGCGTGGACATTCTGCTGAAGAAAGGGTACCCTTCCGGATAGTTATGTAGATAACGAAATTAAAAAAATTATAGTATATAAGTAGTATATATACTTGGTAGAATATCTCGGTATATGGCCTGTACTGAGCATAAAGGAGTTTTCCGCGGCAAAAAAATCCGGACTTTATTCTTGTAAAACGGGGTCTGCCCGGCGGATCAGGCCACGGATTTTCGCCTGTACCGGCGGGTATATAGTTTTACTATATACCGGAAAAATAAAAACAGGCCGGACCGGTACCGCCGGTCTCCGGATGACCGGCTTAAGGGAGCTGATCCAGCACTTCCCTGATGATCGAGCAGGTGGTGACGATCTGTCCGGTAGTAATGGTAAGCGGAGGGGCAATGCGCATGGAATTGTCACAGAACAGGAACCAGTCGGTGATCACCCCCCGGTCTATACACCGGTCAATTACGGATTTCAGCTCGGTAAAATCCCCGAATTCAGCGGCAAGCAGCAGGCCTTTACCCCTCAGTTCTTTTATCCGGGGATGGCGGAGCAGGGACTGCAGCAGGCGGCCTTTCTCCCTGGCCCCGGCATCGAGCGCCTGAGCCCGGATGGTCTCGAGCGTGGCCAGGGCCGCAGCACAGCTGACCGGGTGACCGCCAAACGTGGTGATATGGCCCAGTATCGGGTTATTTTTCAGAACGGACATGACGGTCCGGGAAGCCATAAAGGCACCTATCGGCATCCCTCCGCCCATTCCTTTGGCGCTGACCAGGATATCCGGGTAGAGGTCGAAGTCTTCAAATGCCCAGAAAGTTCCCGTCCGCCCGAACCCGGTTTGCACCTCATCGAGGATCAGCAGGGCCCCGGTTTCGGTACAACGCTTCCTGAGCTGTGCCAGGAATTCAGGTGCGGGGATACGGACGCCGGCTTCGGCGCTGATCACCTCTATGATGATGGCGGCGGTTTTGTGGGTAATTTTGTCCAGGTCTTCCACACTGCCGTGGGTGATCTGGCGGATCCCGGGCAGCAGCGGGCGGAAGCTGCTTTTAAAAAATTCCTGGCCGGAGAGGCTGAGCGCGCCCTGTGTGGCGCCATGGTAGGCGTTGATGCAGGATATAAATTCGCTTCGCCCGGTGAATCTCTTGGCGAGCTTCATGGCTCCTTCGACGGCTTCGGTGCCGGAATTGGTGAAATAGACCTTGTCCAGCCTGCCGTAGGGCGATTGGTCTGCTGACGGAAGGTCCAGGGTGTCGGACAGCCGGGCGGCCAGCCTG
>JBEBSO010000141.1:0-7962 GCA_040394275.1 Telluribacter sp. | reverse complement strand
TTAATTTGAATAGTTCGTTGATAGCTGTTCGGGGGATACGGGTACTTCTGCCCAGTTTGCCAGCTTTGAGTTCGCCTTTCTCAATGAGCCTGTAAATGGTCCATCGGCTGGCGTTGATTAACTGGCAGGCTTCCTCAACGGTTAGAAATTCCTTTTGAGCTATGGCAGGGTTGTAAAGGGCTTTCTCGGTTTCCTCCTTGATGGCCACTTCAATTTTCTCGTTCCGCTTCCGCTGCTTGTATGCTCTCTTGGCACAGGCGTCTGAGCAAAATTGTGTAACAGTAGTCTTGGCGGTAAAGTGGTTACCGCAGTGCTGACAAGTTTTTTGAAGACGAATGTTACTGCTCATTTTGTTGCCTGTTGTTGCTACATGTTGCAGCTTGTAGCTGTATGTAGCAAAATTTCTCCCGACTGTTGCCTGATTTGTGGGCAACAAATCTGGGCAACAATTAGGCAACAAATATAGGTAAAAAAGTGGAGTTGGGCACCAAATAAGAGAAGGATAAATCAGCTAAAAGCCAATAAAAACAAGCATTTATGAAACAAAGGAAAGATACTTACTTCCCGATACAAAACTTACTGAATATGTTATCCAGCAAGTCATCGGTAACGATGGCTCCCGTAATCTCACCCAGGTGGTGCAACGCCAGCCGTATGTCCTGGGCCAGGAAGTCGCCGGTAACACCCATGCCGAGCCCGTCGAGTACTGCATCCAGCGCCTCGCGGGTTCTGAGCAGGTGCTCGTAATGTCGCATGTTGGTGACCACGGTCCGGCTACCTGGTGTTTGTTGCACTGCATCCAGCAGCGTTTCCCTGAGTTCGGGTATGCCAAGGCCCGTAGCGGCAGAGATACGGAGGGCCGGGATGACTGCCATATCACCCACTGCCTTACTTTTGTCCTCCAAAACCTTATCCGCAATGCCGGTAAACTGAGGCCGGTCCGTCGAACCGGGAGCAGCCCGCGGCAGCGGTGAGATCAAATCCACCTTATTTCTTACCCAAACCACCTTCTTCTTACTATCCAACCCCTCAGCCAGCCCTTCCAGCTCCCGGAAGGTATCTTCGCTGTCAAAAAGAAAAATCACCACATCCGCTTTTTCCATCGCGCGCCTGGACCGTTCGATCCCCATCGACTCGACCACATCGCTCGTCTCGCGAATGCCGGCGGTATCTATAATCCTGAACTTCACCCCGCCCAATACCAGCGTATCTTCTATCACGTCGCGGGTCGTACCGGCGATGCTGGTAACGATGGCTTTTTCCTCGTTGAGCAACACGTTTAAAAGCGTGGACTTCCCCACGTTAGGCGAACCGATAATGGCCACGGGTACGCCTTCTTTCATGGCATTACCGAAGTCGAATGACTCGATCAGCGGAGACACCACTGCTTTCAGATCGAGGATAAGCTGCTTCAGATCGTCCCGTCCTGCGAACTCTACGTCTTCTTCTCCAAAATCAAGTTCCAGCTCGACAAGTGAGGCAAAATGAATGAGCTGCGCTCTCAGACCGGACAACTGCCTGGAGAAGCCCCCCCTAAGCTGGTTCAGCGCGGTCCGATGGCTGGCCTCCGAGTCGGCGGCGATGAGGTCAGCGACAGCCTCGGCCTGTACCAGGTCAAACTGGCCGTTCAGAAACGCACGCTGCGTAAATTCCCCCGGCGCCGCCAGCCGGGCGCCGTTCCTGACCAGCAGCTTCAGGATTTCCCTGACGATGAAGTCCGAGCCGTGGCAGGAGATCTCGACCGAATCCTCCTTCGTAAAGGAACGGGGCGACCGGAATAGGGTAACCAGCACCTCATCCACTATACGATCGCCATCCCTGAGCGTTCCGAAATGTACGGTATGGCTATCGGCTTCCGCCAGGTTCCTCCCCTTAAACACCCTGCCGGCTACCGCGATGGCATCCGCCCCCGACACGCGGATCACCGCGATGGCTCCCGTTCCCTGGGGAGTCGCCGGCGCACAGATCGTTTCCTGCTGATATATCGCTGTTTTATTCATTCTGTAAAGATCGCAATACGATCCGTATAAATAATCTTATTTTTGAAACCTAGTTTCTGTCGTTTTGGTTTAAAATACAAAAATATCAACCATGCAGGCCACCGCCAATCCCGCAGGATCCACTGTGATCAGTCTCCCCGCACTCCCGGTAATGGAGTCGTTCTACACCCTTCAGGGAGAAGGCATGCACAGTGGAAAGGCTGCTTACTTTATCCGGCTGGGCGGCTGCGAGGTCGGCTGTCACTGGTGCGACGTCAAAGAATCCTGGGATGCCGGCGCCCACCCGGCTTTCACGGTAAGCGAAATCGTGGAAAGGGCCCGCCTGCACCCCGGAAGGCTGGCCGTAATCACCGGCGGCGAACCGCTCATGTATGATCTCACTGCGCTTACCTCCGCGCTCCATGCCGCCGGCTTCCAAACCAACATCGAAACCTCCGGCGTATACCCGGTCACCGGGGACTGGGACTGGATCTGTTTCTCCCCGAAAAAATTCAAAGATCCGCACCCGGACATCTACAGGCTGGCCGACGAGCTGAAGGTCATCATTTACAACAAAAGCGATTTTGAATTTGCCCGTCAGCACGCAGCGCTTGTCAGAAGCGACTGTCATTTGCTGCTGCAGCCCGAATGGAGCAGATCGGACCGGATGCTCCCCCAAATAATTGAGTATATTCAACACAATCCCGGGTGGCGTATGTCGTTACAAACACATAAGTACATGAATATACCCTGATGCTTAAGCTTGTATGCTATTCCCTGCTGCTGCTCTTTGCCGGCACACTGCCCGTCTCCGCCCAGCAGAGCGGCGAGCTGCCCAGGAAATCGAAAGCCCTGTACGATAAAGCCCGCGCGGCCTGGGACAAGCGGGACATGGAGGGGGCGCTCGACCTGTTCCTAAAGCTGGCAGCTGCCGAACCGGGGTTTGCGGAAGCACAGCTGAGACTCGGACAGATCTACGAATTTCAACGGAAGCCTGACCTGGCCGAAAAGCATTTCCGGGTCGTCGCCGCCCTGCAGCCTCCGGCCCACGAAAATTCCCCTGCCTATCTTTCGCTGGCCCGGTCGCTTTTCAACCGGCAGCAATACGATTCGGCGCTTCACCTTTTTCGCCCGCTAAAGCCGCTGTTCAGGTCCGGTTCCAACACGGCGCTCCTGCTGGAAAAGCTGATCACCTCTGCCGAATTTGCCTCGGTAGCCATCCGGCACCCGCTGCAGATCAGCAAAACACCCCTACCCGACCAGGTCAATTTTTTACAGGCACAGTTTTTCCCCGTGCTTACCGCCGACCACGAAACACTGATTTTTACCGGCCTCTCCGGCCCGAGAAACGAGGATATCTACGAGGCAAGATGGAAAGACGGCCGGTGGACGGCCCCCCGGCCGATTTCGCCGGCCCTTAATTCACCCAATAACGAGGGCACGTGTACGGTATCCGCCGACGGCCATACGCTCGTCTATACCGCCTGCGGCAGGCCCGACAGCTACGGGAGCTGCGACCTGTACCTGTCCAGGAAAGAAAAAGAAGGCTGGCGCCAACCGGTTAATCTCGGCGACCGGGTCAATTCTTCCGGCTGGGAATCACAGCCGGCGCTGTCGGCCGACGGCCGTACACTGTATTTTGTATCCGACCGCCCCGGCGGCCATGGCAAAACGGACATCTGGAAAACCAGCCTCGACAGTACCGGCACCTGGGCCCTTCCCGTCAACCTGGGTAAAACCATCAATACCCCCGGTAATGAGAATGCCCCTTTCATACATGCCAACGGGAGCACGCTGTTCTTTTCCAGCGACCACCTACCCGGCATGGGAGGTTTTGATATTTTCATTTCCCAGGCGGGGCCTGACGGCTGGTCCGCCCCGGTCAACCTGGGATACCCGATCAACACTGCCGCCGACCAGGTAGGCATCTTCATCACATCGGATGGAAAAAAAGCCTATTATACCGACGATCAGACCGACCGGTCCAAAGGAAAGTCCCTGCTGTACACTTTCGACGTCCCCGATACGCTTTACAGGCAGTTTGTGCCTACACGCTACGTCAAAGGCATCATTGCCGACAGCCGGAGCGGCCGCCCCCTTTCGGCCGCCATTCGTCTTTACGATCTGAAATCCGGGCAAAAGGTATCCGAATTCACGTCTCAGGAGGGTACCGGGAGTTTCCTGGCCGTCCTCAACAAAGACAGCGACTATGCTTTTTACGTGGAGAAAGAGCAATACCTCTTCAAAAGCATGACGTTCACGCTGAAAGACCAGGACACCTCGGTGCAGCTGGACATCCCGCTGGAACCGGTGCAGAAAGACCGTGCAGAGGTGCTCACCAACATCTACTTTGACTCCGGCCAGGACAGGCTTACCGACCAGTCCAGGCTGGAGCTGCACAAGCTATCCGATTTCCTGCTCCGCAACCCGGACATTTCCATTGAAGTGGCAGGGTATACCGACGATGTGGGCCATGAAAAAGACAATCTCGATTTGTCTGTCCGACGCGCCCGGTCGGTCACCGAATACCTCCGGCAGCTGGGTATGTCCCCCGGGCGGCTGACAGCGACGGGGTATGGCGAGGCCAATCCCAGGGTACCCAACACCTCCGAGGAAAACCGGATGAAAAACCGGCGCATCGAATGGAAAGTACGCTGACCTGATTTGTCATTTTCCCGGGAAATCACCATATTTGAACTTTCACTATTCCAAAAGTCGTTCGGAAAGAAGACAGGACGGAAAGAACGGGCAAGCCGGAAGTGCAGGAGCTCCTCCTCCCCGGCTTTACTCTTTTACCGATATTTAAAACAACAGATGAGTGCCGAAAAAATAGAATGCCTGATTATCGGTTCCGGCCCGGCCGGGTTTACAGCCGCCATTTATGCCGCCAGAGCAGGCCTCAAACCGGTGGTTTACCAGGGTCCTCAACCGGGAGGGCAGCTGACCATCACCACCGACGTAGAAAATTACCCGGGATATCCCGACGGGATCACCGGCCCTGAAATGATGATCCACTTCGAAAAGCAGGCGGCCAGGTTTGGGGCGGACATCCGCTACGGGATGGTTACTGCTGTGGACTTTTCCTCTTACCCTCACAAAGCGATCGTGGACGAGAAGCATGAGGTCGAAGCTTCGGCGGTGATCATCTCCACGGGCGCCTCGGCCAAATGGCTGGGCATCGAAGGGGAACAGCGGCTCAACGGCAGTGGGGTTTCGGCCTGTGCCGTGTGTGACGGCTTCTTTTACCGAAACCAGGATGTCGTGATCGTAGGCGCCGGCGATACGGCTGCGGAGGAAGCCAGCTACCTGGCCAAGCTGTGCCGCAAGGTATATATGCTGGTCCGCCGGGACGAAATGCGGGCTTCGGCAATCATGAGAAAACGGGTAGAAAGCCTCCCCAATATTGAGATTCTGTGGAATACCGAAACAGTAGAGCTGATCGGTGAAAATGTGTTGGAAAAAGTCCGGGTAGTCAATAATAAAACGGGGGAAGAAAAGGTTCTTGATGTTACCGGTTTCTTTGTAGCGATCGGGCATGAACCCAATACAGCAATATTCCGGGATTACATAGACATGGATGAGGCGGGATACATAAAAACCGTAAAAGGCACCTCCCTGACGAATGTCGAAGGTGTTTTTGCCTGCGGGGATGCACAGGACCATGTATATCGCCAGGCGGTTACTGCAGCCGGGACGGGATGTATGGCGGCACTGGATGCGGAACGGTTCCTGGCAGAAAAGGCATTAGAGCTTCCTGACGCGGTATTGGCAGGGAGGTAGCTCAAAACACGCTAACCGTACAGTATGTCTGCCCCTTAAATGTGTCAGCCGGGCCTTTTTCCCGGCTGAAGCGGAACGGAGGGACCCTGTCGCCAGGTACGTTTCTCCCGGGATCACAATAACAATCCACTCCAGATCAGGCGTTGTCTTACAGGAACTCCGGGTGCCCTCCCCAGGGAGATGCGCAGCCGAAGCGGTAGTAGCTCCGTGAGAACATTGAAAAACCGGGCGATTTCATTACCGGATGTGATGGTAGTCGGGCTTCGGATGAAAGCCCTATAAAGAAATAACAATATGCTTTATAAAATAGTAAGGGAATTTGGCTTATACACAGGACTTCTGCTTCTAATTTCTGCATTTTCCAATACTGTTCAGGCCCAGGAAAAAGGTATATTCAGGAATCCCCCGAAAATCAGGCAGGCAACGCCGCCCGCCAAAGCCCCGGCCGCCAGGCCGCCCCAGAAAGATCCGGACGAAGACTTCCAGATCGAAACTTCCAATATTACTTTTCAAAGCCAGTTTGAACCTGCCAAGCCGCTCAACCCGGTGGTCAGCGAAGATACGCTGACCATAGACGAAGGAGAAACCAAGGTGCTGGAGGAGGTGGACTCGGTCAAAATCGGCGACGACTGGGTGAAAGTAGCCGAATACTACGTCATCTGGGATACTAAATCGATCAATCCCTACGGCATCGACCCCCTGCAGTTTGACGAATCCATTGAGCTCAAACTCTACAGCCCGGCCGAAAACCGGTTCTGGAACAACCCCCTGGATATGATCAAAACCACTTCCAACTTCGGATCGCGATGGGGCAGGTGGCATACCGGCACGGACCTCGACCTGGAAACCGGCGATGCGGTGTACTCGGTATTCGACGGGGTCGTCCGGGTGGTAGGCTGGGACGGGCGGGGATACGGGAATTTCGTTCTTGTCAGGCACATGAACGGCTTGGAAACACTTTACGGGCATCTCTCCAAGGCGCTCGTCGAAACGGAGCAGAAAGTCAAGGCAGGCGATGTGCTCGGACTGGGAGGCAGCACGGGCCGGAGCACCGGCTCCCATCTGCATTTTGAAAACAGGTACGAAGGCAACCCTTTCGACCCGCGCTATATCTTCGATTGGGACAATGCCCAGATCAAGTCCGACCGCTTCCTGCTCACCAGCCAGGTCTGGGACTTCCGGCGGGGAGGCCAGTCTTTCAAAAGCGACTTTGACTCTGCAGCCGAGACGCCTGCTTACAGCAGGACGCTGTTTCACAAGGTACGTTCCGGCGAAACCCTGTATTCTATTGCGAACCGCTACGGAACCACCATATCGACCCTGGCCAAAAGAAACCGGATCTCGGTCCAGTCGAAGCTGAGGGTCGGACAAAAACTGAGAGTCAGATGATGAAACTGGATATTCTTGCCATAGCCGCTCACCCCGACGACGTGGAGCTGGCCTGCGCCGGAACCCTGCTGGCACAGATGGCCCTCGGCAAAAAGGTAGGGATTCTCGACCTGACGCGCGGTGAGCTGGGGACCCGGGGAACCCCGGAAGGCCGGCTTGCCGAAGCCGCCGATGCAGCCCGGGTGCTGGGCATCGGAATACGCGAGAACGCGGGTCTTGCGGACGGCTTTTTCAGGAACGACGAAGAACACCAGCGAAAGATTATCCCTTTTATCCGTAAGTACCGGCCGGATATCGTCCTGACCAACAGCATCGAAGACCGGCACCCCGATCACAGCCGGGCCGCGGTGCTGGTAGAAGAAAGCTGTTTCTACTCGGGGTTGCGAAAGGTAATTACCCAAGATACCCCGGGTGTGGAGCAGGAAGCCTGGAGACCCGCCAACGTCTTCCATTTTATACAGGACCGCTATATTAAACCTGATTTCGTAGTAGATATCAGCGCTTATTTTGAGAGAAGGATCGAAGCGCTCCTTCAATTTAAAAGCCAGTTTTTTGTTCCTGAATACCGGGGCAATGAACCCCAGAGCTACATCTCATCCGCAGGCTTTCTCGATTTCGTCAAAGCCCGGGCACAGGAAATGGGACATTCCGTCGGCGTCGCCTACGGGGAAGGGTTTACTTCCGCCCGCAGGCTGGGCATCAAAGACCTTTCCCATTTCCTGTAACGGGGCAAGGCATCAGGGTGCCAGCCGTTTGATTTTCCCGGCGCCGGGGCCGTCGGTCTCTTTCGGACGCGGAGGTCCAGGCTTGTCCC
>JBEBSO010000140.1:0-7964 GCA_040394275.1 Telluribacter sp. | reverse complement strand
GCCTCCTCGCCGAGGTCGGCAGCTTTTTCAGGTCTTCTGAAAATCTGGTCCATGCTGTGCGCTTCGGCTCTTTCTTTTAAATTCCGGACAACCAGGCGGCCCAGCTGACCGGTGGCTCCGGTGATTCCTGTTTTCATAAAAGTCTGATTTATGGTGAATTGAGTGATCATTATTATGTAGAGAAGTCAGTCAAACTGGCTGGCAAAATCGCTGAGCGTCCTGTTTTCCAGGGCGTCGATGACCAGCTGGTCTGTTTCGGCGTACAATTGCCCCAGTTTGCTGTTGATGCTTTTTCCCACCGGGCACTGCGGGCTGGGATTCCTGTTCTTCCGGCCCAGCACTTCTGCATTTTTGACGGCACGGTAGATATCGGCGAGCGAGATCAGGTCGCCGGACTTCCTGAGCCGGGAGCCGCCATCCTTCCCTTTTCGCCCGGTCACCAGGCCGGCGTCCCGTAGTGCAGCCAGCTCCTTCCGGACCATGGCCGGGTTCATGCAGATGCTCCCGGCCAGCCATTCGGAGCTTATCCAACCCGGGCCGGACCTGGCCAGGATGGTAAGGATATGTACGGCCGTTGCAAACCTTGTATTGCTCATTACCCTGGATAGCTGCATTTATTTTGTAACATATTTTATTACAAAATAAGTTCGTGCGCATTTTATAAAAAAACAGCGGCGCCGGTCCTGTGGCACAAGACCCGGCACCGCTGCCGGCAGGAAAGCCTGAGCAGGGCTACGCGATGTTTTTTGCTTCCTGGAATACGTCCCCGAAGCGGGTGAATGTCTCGCGGGCTTTGATAATGGCCAGTTGCCGGTCGGCATCCGATGTTACGGATGTATTGAGTGCCCGGAGGAAAGCGCCCCACCTGGCGCCCGTCTCTTCACCGTAGCCGGAAAAGAAGCCGAAGCCCCGCCCGATGCCGTGCTGTTGCAGCATCCGGACGATGACCGGCCCACCCATGACAGACCCTTCGAGCACATACCACGCGCCGAGCGCTTCGGCGACGGAGCCGATGGCGGGCGCTATGGCAGCCGGCAATGCGCTGATGTCGGATCCGAGTGTCTCGATATCGGTTTTGAGGTCATTGGCATTCCGGCGCTGCCCGTAGTCCGGCAGGACCTCCGGGGTAATATACGGCCGGACGGCCTGCCCGACGGCATGGAAGTAGGCGTAGAAGTATTTGAGGAAATCGGCGTAATCCTGTTCGGAACGGATCGCTTTGATGTGGAGGATCACTTCCTTTTCCAGCTCCTGATGCGCGGATTTGGTGGCCTCTTTGATTTGTTCGTTAAGCATGGTCATAAAATTTGTGTTGTGACGGGCGCAGCAGGCCCGACGGAGCCTGCTGCGCAAATTAAGCTGAAAAAGATATGCCGCTGCCGGGTCTATTCCGTAACGGTGACTCCTTTGGACAGCGAAGCCGTGCCGCTGCCCGCATTGAAATACTGACCTCCACTGTACTCGAAAGTGAGACGGATGTGCGTGCCGGCAGGAAAATCGGCCGGTACTTTCAGGGTCAGCGTGCTGCCTTCTGCAGAGACGATCTGGAGGGGAGTCTGGACCGCGTAGTCTCCCATTTTAACCGCGGTAATATTGGCCGACAGCGCAGAAGCCAGGGAGAAGGTGTCTCCTCTTTTTACCGTGATGGCCGCGGCGGGCCCGGTAACCGACGGAGATACAAAGGGATCGATGACCTCTATCTCGTAGAAATATTCCAGCTTTCTTTCTCCTACTTCTATGATAATCCTGTATTTCCCGTTGGCGGGAGCGGACAATGTCAGCCGTGCGCCTGTATTGTCCGCGATGGCTACCGGCACGCTGACACCCGCATCGGTCCGGGCCCAGACTTTGGTCGTCATCCCGTCGAACAGGAAGTTGTCGCCGACAAAGATAAGCGTGCGGTTGTTGACCCAGTAGCGCAGCCCGTTCGCTGTGTTTATGTTCTGAACGTTGCTGATGAACGGGTAGGGCTGGTTGGTCACCAGCTTCACGAAGTATTTCTGCGTGGCGCCGTTTTCTGCCCTGACGGTATACACCTGGCTGCTGCTCATCGGGATTTCCGTTTCGCTGGCCGGGCTGATACTGGCGGATTCGTGAACGGTAATCTTCGGGACAAGTTTGTCGGGTGCTGCCTGGAGCGGCGGCCAGTAGACATAGATCGTGTCTCCGTGCACGGGAGCCAGCAGCGATTCCCCGTTGTTGTCCACGTATTCGAATAGCAGGATTTCGGTATTGCTGTGCAATTCCAGCTCTTTTTTACAGCCGGTGAGACCGATCAGCCAGCCCAGGACCAGGCCGGAAAGTATGTATCTGACAAATAGGTTTTTCATTGTGTCTGCTCTTTCAGTTTTATTCTATTACCTCGTAAACGATCTGGGCATTCCGGTACCCTTCAAATTCGATGAAAGTGCTGTAGGAGATCCCCAGCGGGGCATTCAGGGGAACTACCACCGATATTTTCTCATAATCCCACGAAACGACCTTAAGCTCTGTTTCCTTGCCGTCAATGGTCGTAAAGACCCTTTTGGGCTGCACCAGCGTAGAAGCTGCGACATACCGGGTGAGGGTATCGCCCCGCTTTACCTGGACGTGGGGCGATACGTTGCGGAACTGGGGCTGGAACTGGACCGGCTGGAACCACTCTGCCCCGTCGGCAGACAGTCCCCGGTATTTGGCCCGGACTTTATAGAGTTTCTCCAGGGACAGGTATTTGGGCATAAAATACCCGGATATGCTGTAGCTGTTGTTCCCCTGGGCGGTAATGCTGAAAGGCGAGCCTTCCTCCTCTGCAAACGGGTATTCGTTGCCTGCCTCGTCCACCACGAAGAGCTGGGGCTCCCTGGGGTCTTTTGTATTAAAATTGCCGATAACGGCGATCCCGTTTCCTAAATAGGTGGTGCCGGGCGTCTTTTTCACCCAGAGTGGTTTGGTCACCTGGATTTCGATAATCAGCTTGTACTGCCTGACCGTCTGATCGGGGCCCGTCACTGTGTAGGTATGGTTCGCGCTGGTGATTTCGATAGGGGTGTCTGTCCCTGAGATCACCGCTCCTTCGCTTATTTCGATGACCGGATCGATGATGGAAAAATCAAAATAGAAGGGGAGGTATACCCGGATCGTATTGCTGACATTGTCGATGGCGCCGAACAGGGTGCCTTCTGCCGTTTCGATTTTGTAGGCGGTAATTTTGTTGGCGGGCTCTGCCGGCAGGCTTTCGATCTGCTTGCAGGAAACAACGAAGGAAGCCACCCATCCCGACAGCAGCAGGAGCGGCAGGTTTTTTCTGAAGAAAGTGAACATATCGGTTTTTGACTGGTTATTTTATTTCAAACTTTTTACTGCCTGCGGGTGCCAGGACGTATTCGAAGGTGAAGTATATGAACGGGGAATCCATAAACCAGAGGTCCGGGCTGTAGAGCCCCTTGTAGCAGCTGATCATTTTTATCTTGGCATAATCGCCCCGGGCCGTTTTGACAACAAGCGTCCTGGGCTGCACCACGTTCCCGTTCCAGAGCGTGAGGGGCTCGCCGAGCGCATAGGCCACGTGCTGCTTGTTGGCCCGGCCGTCGCTGACAATGACGCCGCTGAAGTCATACAGGAACCAGCCGGTTTTATCTCCGTAGTTCCCCGCGGCATCGGAGCCGAATACATCGGCTGCCGTCTGGAACCGGCTGTCGTCAGGTATGTCCGTTACCTGGTCAAAATGTTTGTCCACAATAGTGATTCCGCCGATCCCGGGACCCATAAAGCCGTGGTTCGTCCCGTTTTTACCGTTGTTGCCGGATATGTAGCAGTTGAACATGCCGCCGAACGAGACATCCCAACGGTTGGTTTTCGAATATTTGGCGTCTATGATTTCATTGGTACCGAGCTTAAAGAAGACCGGCGGCCGGCTGTCGAGGGGGGCGGAGGCGTCGGTGGTGCCGGTCGGCATGTTTTCGACACGCAGCAGCTTGTAGTAGGGCAGCGTTTCGCCTGGAGGGTCGGGATCCGGCTCGGGCATCGTCCCTTTTTTGTCACAGGCGGCCATACTCAGCAGCACGAATCCCGCGAGGATCCCGCAGCGGGAAATCGATCCCAGGAAAGACCTTTTGTTTTTTTTCATTTATGTTTTGTTTAAGTATGAATTGAGGTTATTGTTTTGCGTTGAGGTTGCGGGAGCCGTCCTCCCGGATGAAGTACCTGAAGCTGAGATAGGGCGCCGGCCAGAACAGATCGGTGACCACCGGGGGATTGCCCTTGTAGATGTTCAGGATTTCGAGCTTGGCGTACCTGCCGTCGGGAAGGCGCAGCAGGTAGGTGCGGTTTTTAACCGGGACGCAGATGTGGTTGCTCAGGCTGTAGAAAAACCAGCCTGGCGAGATGGAATTGGAAGCCCATCCGATTTTGACGATATCGCTGCGGTCAAACTCTTCGTCGGAGGGGACGGTCAGCACCTGGTCGTAGGCCTGGTTTACCATGAGCACCGAGGTATGCCGGGCAGGCCCCCGGTAGCCGGGATTGTACATCCAGTTTGCGTTGTTGAGAAAAATTTCGCTGTTGTACGGACCGGTAAAGGCCAGGTCCCAGAGGTCGGTGGCCAGGTAGGCGGCAGAATCGGCTGCATTCCTGACCCATATGGCCTTTTGTTCCCGTAGGTTGAACAGTATCGTAAAAAAAGGGCGCACTTCCTTCCCGCTTTCCCCGCCCATAGAGGCCAGGGTGTCGCCGGGCAGGTCGGTGACAAGTACGCTTCGGTCTGCCGTAATGATATCCCCCGGCTTGCCGCAGGAGAGGAGCAGGGCCACGGTCAGCGCGAGGACCGGGAATATGGTTGCGGGATATTGTCTCCTGGTCATTGGTTTTGATTTTTCTGGAACCGGAACCGGACGCCGGCCATGATCATGCGCCCCGGCTGGTTGGGCATCAGGTAATCCGTGTAATTGAGAAGGTTGTCGGCAGAGAGCTGGACCGTGAGCTTCTTTTGCCAGACTGCTTTCTGCAGGGTGAGGTTAAGCAGCAGGTGGGCCCTGACGAATATGTCGTACCGGTCGATGTAGCCGTTGTTGTCCAGGTCCAGGAAACCGTATTTTCCCCGGAACTGGCCCCTGAGAGAGGCATTCGCCTCCCATTTCTTGAGGTCGTACCTGACCTGCACATTCCCCGAGTGGCGGCTGCGGTTGGTCAACCCGAAGTAATCGGACCTGGCGGCTGCTCTCAGCCCGTTTTCACCTCTTACCCAGGCGTAGTCGCCGTTTCCGGTGCGTATGGCATTGATGACGCCGCGGTCTTTCATGTCGAGCAGCTGGTATCCGGCGGAGACCGTAAAGCCGCGCCCGGCAGTCCAGGAACCCCCGGCTTCGATGCCTCTTGAATACAGGCTGGCAATGTTGAACCAGGAGAACACCTGTGCGCCGTTTCGCTTCAGCCCGATCGGCTGGGAGGTGATGAGGTTGCGGATGTCGTTGTAAAAAGTATTGAGGGTAACCGAAAGGGAGGTGGCAGGTTGCACACTGAGCTGGAGATTAAAGGACCGGGCAGTCTCCGGCTCCAGCGCCTTTACCTGTCCTGCTATGGCCCACACCTGCTGGAGATCGCCCGCCGCTTCCATCTCCGCAAGGGCTTCCTGCACGTTGTTCGCACCGAGCACCGTGTAGCCCTGGCTCAGGTTGGTGAAACGCTGGTACATCTGCCGGTAGGTCGGGCTTTTGAAGCCGGTCCCAAGCGAGGCGTGAAGCCGCAGCCAGGGCCTTGCCTGGTATTGCATGCCGACGCTCGGGTTGAGACGCCCGCCGAACCGGCTGTTGCCGTCATACCGGAGTCCTGCGACCGCCGAGAGACCGGGGCGCACTTCCCAATTGGACTGGGAGAATGCGAAATAGTTCAGCATTTGTCCGCCGGTACCCGACACCTCCGCCTGTGTGACCTGCCATTCGGCGCCCAGTCCCGAGCTGATTCTGACCCGGTCGCGGAAAGGAGCAAAGCTGTGCTGTACTTCGGATTTGTGAAGCTGCTCGGTAAAATTGTTGCTTTGCAGCAGGCGGTCGTTGGTGAGGAGCCGGACCTCCTGCCCGCTGCTGTAGGCGGTAGCATAGTAGCGGGCCAGCAGCCGGTGCCCGCGGGAGTAGTATTGGTCCCAGGACACCATCCCGTTGAAGTCGCTTTCCGCGAGCCTGTCGGCGGTGGGCATGGCGCCGTAGTTGCGCTCCATCACCGAATAGCGGTCGGCGTACCGGGCGCTGACATTCAGGTATCCCGCAGGCGTCAGCTGCCAGCGGGAGCGGCCGTTGGCTTCCCAGTTGCGGTAGGGCGGCGCGGTTTTCCCCTCTTTGAGGTAGGGATTGACGTTGAAGCCGCCGGTCCGGTAGTAGCTGATCCCCAGGTGTGCGTAGCCGTTCCCGGAGGCAAACGGCGTTTCCCCGCTCGCGGCGGCATCGGTGGTTTGATAGCTGCCCCAGCGAAGGGCGCCCGATAGGGAAGGAACCCTGATGTTTTGCCGGGTGATGATGTTGACCGTGCCGCCGAGGGCCTCGCTGCCGTAGAAGCTGCAGGAGGCGCCTTTGATGATTTCGATGCGCTCGATATCATGTGCGCTGATCCGGCTCAGATCCAGGTTGCCGCCGTGACGCCCGCCCACCGGCTGCCCGTTGAGGAGGATGGTGATGTATTCGCTGCTGAATCCCTGGAGCTGCAGACCTACGGAGCGGTTGCCGCTGCCCACATCGCTGACGATGGCCATGCCTGTCTGCTCGCGAAGCACCTCATCCAGCCGCCGGCTTCCCATCGCTTCGATCTGCTCACGGCCGATGGAATGAACCACCTGGACGGCCTGCAGGGAAGTAAGCACCTGGTCCGGATTTTCACGGGCTGCTGTGACCTCCACCGCATCGAGCTGCGCTTCCGCCTCCTTCAGCACAATGTGAAGGGGTGTATGACCGGTGGTCCCGATACGGACGGACAGGCTGACCGTCTCATATCCTACACAGCTCGCTTCGAGCCGGTAGGTACCGGCGTAGAGTTTGCCGAACCCGAAGCGGCCGCTCCCGTCGGAAACGGCGGTATGCCCGTCCGGTTCCAGCCTGATGTTGACAAGAGATACGGGGCGTCCCCGCTCGTCGCGGGTAAATCCTTCCAGCCCGCCCTGGCTTTTGCCGCCGTAGGGAAGGACAAGCAGGAGCAACATCAGCGCCGGTAGCCGTACCTCTTTTAAATACATCTCTTGTTTATATCTGTTCTAAATAAATGACGGTGCAAATATTTGAATAGATCAAGGATTATGGCGTATGCAAAGCAATTTATCGCGTATGCATTCCGGTTTATTTTATATGCAAAACGGCTGGATTTTGTCAATTTTATTTACTTAAACTAATTATAAATTAAATTCAAATTATTGATTATCAAACTATTGTGGTTTAGGAAAAGGAGGTGTTTTTCTCCCGCCGGACCCCGCGCAATCCATATAGCAGGCCGCTGTCCGTGCGTTCGGCAAGGCAATAAGTACTTTTTTTGCAGCCGTGAAAGACGTGAACAGAATCAACAGGCGCTGGCGGCCGGGGAGGCAGGTCTGCCTGGCTTTTCTTTTCCTGGGGATGTCGGGAGGCTGCGGGGGTGCGCATGCGCAGCGGCCGCCCGGGCGGGTAATTACCCTGAGCTCGGCCCTTACCGAAACGGTGCAGGCACTGGGCTACGGGCAGGCCATTGTAGCCACGGACGTGACGAGCGTGACCGTCGCTTTGCCGCGGGTGAGCCGTAACCGGCAGCTGTCGCCTGAAAGCCTGCTGTCTTTTGCCCCGGACCTGGTGTTGGCGCCGGAGGCGGATGTGACCCGCGAGCTCAGGTTTCAATTGAAAGCTGCGGGAATCCGCCTGGTTACCTTCAGACAGGAATACAGCGTAAAAGGAGCGCTCAGGTTTATAGGGGAAGTGGCGGATGCACTCGGCGACCCGGCCAAGGGAAAGGCGGTGGCCGCGCAAGCCGGGGAGCGG
>JBEBSO010000139.1:0-7971 GCA_040394275.1 Telluribacter sp. | reverse complement strand
GAGGCCATATACGGCGCCCATCACAGCCAATGCCCCGGCAAAAATCCCGGCATATCGCAGCCCTTTACGGAACGACGACAGGAATGTCACCGGCCGCTTCGTCCCGCTTTCCGGGCTGTCCGCAGCCCGCCTGTCCCGTTTTTCCTGGTTTTTCCTGTAACGCGGCCACCAGATGAGGCAGCCGGTGAGGAACATAAAGAAGGGGATCAGCCCGCCGATAAAAGTAAGGATCCGGGTAGGCATCCCGCCGATCGTGCCGTAGTGCATGGCCTGCAGCCAGGTGAAATAGATGTGTCCCGCTGCCGGCAGCGAAGTCTCCGTATTGGCCCGAACCGCACCGGAATGGCGGTCCAGCGCAAACAGCACTTTCCTCCCGTCGTGCGGCAGCCCGGTGGGTACCGTGGCCTGCATACGATAGGTGCCGGCCGGATCATTACCCGGCAGGCTCAGCTGGGTAACCACTACTTCCCTCCCCAGCGCAGCCCGCGTGCTGTCCATCAGCCGGGCCAGGGTGACGGGGCTTCCTCCGGGCAGCTCTGATTTGGGCATGACGATCCGGAGCAGCTCGGCAGGAGACCGTCCGTCCAGTAAGAAAATAAACGACATGCTCGTGAAATTGAGCGTCATGCAAAGTCCCGTCAGGGCCAGGATGGTCACTACCGGTGAAGTGACCACCCCGATGACATTGTGCCAGTCGTAAAGCTGCCGCTTCAGGCCGCCGCGGGTGCTGACGGACAGCCTGACCCGGCTCCATTTGCCGGGCAGCCACAGCCTGATACCGGTGACGACCAGGATCAGCAGTCCGAGCGTGGAGGCACCGACGAGGTAGCGTCCCGCATAGGGTATCAGCAGGAAGCGATGAATCCGCAGCACAACGGCGATAAAGTGCTTTTCGGCATGGCGCTCCCCCAATCTGACGCCGGTACGGGGATCGAAGAACATTTCCTTCTGCCGGTCGTAAACTACGTAGGGGCCTTCGTTCTTCTCTTCGGCTTTCCTTATGGACCTGATCTCCAGGCCGGGATACCGGCTTTTGATCAGGGGAACGATGTCATCGTAATCCCGGTACGGCCCCGATTGCGATACCCGGTAGAGGCCCGGGTACAGCTGCTTGTCTATTTCCTGGCGAAACACCAGGATGCTTCCTGTTATACCTGCAACGGATACAATAATCCCGGCCACGATGCCGAAATACGTATGCCACTTACCGTACCACCTGCGCTGATGTCTTGTCCAGGTCACTGTCTGAATTAAGATGGGTTGGGACGGCATTTTTCCACCGGCCCGCCCGGACGGCGAGCACGGTATTGACCACGATGATCCATACCAGCAGGACTATCTGTGAGATGTCCTCCACGCCTTCTTCGGCTATGGTGCCGGCCAGGTGAAGCAGGTTGACCGGGAGCAAAATAAGGGCCCAGATCAGGGTGAAAAGCCTGAATGCCTTGCGGTCATAAAAGAGGGTCAGCAAAGCCATCACCAGCGTGCCCGTTTCAAATACCGTATGGATGACATGGGTATAGCCGGGAATGCTGCCGTCGGCGTCTTTGGCGACCACGTCGATTCCAAACTGGATCACCTGCAGGTGAAGCACATTATGAAGCGTATAGGCAATGGCCAGGATCAGCCACATGCCTGCGATTTTCAGGTTCGATTCCATAATTTTTAAGTGACAGGTTGACGATGGCTTATTTTTCTATTTTCAGGAAGGAGGTGACAACCCCGCCGGTCGTCACCTGGAAGGCCTGCCGGGCCGAGGTACCGGTGACCTCATAGTAGCCGTTCACGCCCTGGTTGTTGCTGGCTCTTCCGTACAGCTTTCCGTCCACGATCAGCGGGCTGTCCCATGCCGAAAGATTGGCGACCGGGTAGCCTTCTATCCTGACGGCTTTCTGTGTCTGTAAATCGATCACGCTCCATTCATATATATCCTGGCCGATAAAATTTGAAAAATCTGCGGCGTAATCGGCGTTGGGAAGGGGGGCATACAGCTTTCCGTTGGAAACCCTGATGGTCAGCAGCAAAGCATTGCTTCTATATTGCTCCATACTAATGCGGAAGTTCTGATCGAAATCGCTGCTGCCTTTGGGTATTCTGTACAGTGCCGACCCATGCTTTTCGCCGGGCGCGGTAAGGAGCTTCCCCATTGACGCGATGTACAGATCCCCCTTCTCGTCGATGCTCCAGAAGCCGGTCTGTCCGTTGGTATATCCCAATCCCCCGCTTACCTCGTCGCGTTCGATGGTCTTTTCATACTGGTCCGTCGCCGTATTGACGACGGCGAGGTATCCCTTGGGAAATATGTCAGGGTTGGTCAGGATATTGGCGCCGTTGGCATAGCGGATGTCCGCGTACAGCTTTCCCTCTTTGGGAATCAGCAGCCTCGCCCCCACTGCTTCGTAGGCCTGGCCTTTGGTTAAGGCGGAAAGATCGATTTCACCGGTTCGCTGCATGGTGGCAGGATCGAATACCTGTATCTTCATCCGGCCGCGGGCCTCGTCAAAATAGTACCCTTTGGAATCACCCGCGATGCAGAAGTTCCCGGCCCCGGCCAGGGTACCCTGGTGGGAGAGCCTTCCCTGGGCGTCGGTATTGTATTTGTGCAAACCCGTGGCGCCGTTGGTGCTGAACCTGGTATAGAGGCTTCCTTTGTACACGATCGAGCTCAGCGGGGATCCCGAACCCACCTGCACCGACCCGCTGCCCGCCACATCGAT
Organism: Telluribacter sp.; assembly: GCA_040394275.1. Classification (GTDB taxonomy): domain Bacteria; phylum Bacteroidota; class Bacteroidia; order Cytophagales; family Spirosomataceae; genus JBEBSO01. The sequence continues at coordinate 5,254 of JBEBSO010000139.1, read as the reverse complement.
CTGTCCCGCGGGCGTATCGGGAAACGAGGCCGAAAGCGTGCTCCCGTCCGTATTCTGGGCAAAAACAAAATAGGTTCCCTCTCTGGTCTGCGGCTTGCCGGGACCGTCCCCCCTATTACAGGAATAAAAGCACGATGCTGTTAAAATAACGGTTGTCAGAAACCGTGAAAAACGGATACTCATTTGTTTGACTGTTTATTGTTTGAAAGAAAACTCATAATTCAACTTGACATGAAAGGTCCGGCCCGGCCGCTGCACGCGGTAGTAGTCATACAGCCGGGCATCGAAGAGATTCCTGGCCTCGGCTCCCAGGGTAATTCCTGTTGCGGGAAAAGCCAGGGACACGCTGATGGAATGGATGTTCTGGGCAGGTATGACGAACTCGTTGCCGGCTGCAGGGTTGAAGTACAGGTCAAACCTGTCGATATGGCTCAGGTAATACCAGGCATCGAGCCGGGCCTTATTGCCGATGATCCGGGCTTTGCGGAAGCGGGCATACAGGTTGTAAAAGAAAAAGGGCATATTGGGGATGCGGGCGTTCTCAAGGTATTTTTCTGCAGGCAGGGCGATATGGACGCGCCGGGCATCCTGGTAGGTGAGGTTTCCCCCGGCCTGGATCTGCTGCGAGACCTTTATGCTGCCGGCCAGTTCTCCACCTGCAATCCTGGTCTGATCCAGGTTGATATAGGTTGAAAACGGGACGCCCGGCTGCAGAAAAAGCAGGTTTTGGGCATGACGGTAAAACGCGCCTGCTTCGATCAGCAACAGCCCGGGCACCTGGTAGTTGGCCCCGAGATTGACATTGTGGCTTCTTTCCGGCCGCAGGGAAAAGTTTCCCCGGACAAACATCCCGTCGCCCAGTAATTCGGTCTGATCCGGAAGACGGTTGGACCATTCATAGGAAGCGCGGGCAAACCAGTTTGAGCTGAAGCTGTATTTTACCGCTTCGAAAACCCCGAAGGAACTTCCGCTGGTTTCCGTACGCTCATCCTTGTAGATATAGTGGGCGAGTATATCAAACCCGGAGGCATAGTAGTTAAAGTATTTCAGGCCCGATACATTTTCCAGCTTCCGGCCGGGAGACGTGCCCGTCCAGGACACACCGCCCGTCATCCGGTTGTAGCGGGCTTTCATCCGGAACGGGTCTATTCCTCCGAGGGTACGGGCTCCGACAGGGTCCTGGCCTGTCCGGGATTGATAGGTAGCCGTATAGCCGGCGTCGATCCTGTTGTCCCTGTTGACCTGCCAGGCGGCGCTGAGCCGCGCCACCGTATGACGCCAGCTCAGCTCAAGCAGGCTCTTATTGGCGGTGCTCAGTTCACCGCCGTTGTTGCGGGTGCTGACAGGTTCCTGCAGCCAGTTGTAGCGTACGGAGGAAGTATCGGTCAGGCGGTTGGTAAATGTGCTGACGCTGACGAACGCATCCGTATACACCTTTTTGAAAGTCTTCTTATACCGGAAAGAAGGAATCAGGCCGCTTTCCGTCGCAAAGGCGTATTTATAAGGCACGGACATAAACGCTGCATGCTGCAGCCGGCTGTGCAGCCCCGACCACGCCAGGGACATACTGACCGTATTGGCCTGTTTCCGGTCTTTCCATCCCAGGTTCCACTCGGCGTAGGCGTTGCGCTGCCGGTCATTGAAACGGCGGACCCGGACGTCAGTAAGCCGGGCAGTCTCGGGATCGGCCACCTGGACCTCCACTTTGTAGTTATTGAGGGCATCGGTCAGGTACCCGTCCAGGCTGGTGAACATCCCGGATGTGGTATCCGCCCAGTACAGCGCGGCAACGGCCTTGCGGCTTCCGTATGACCCCGCCTCCCATCCTGCGGCGACGCGGTTGCGGTCCGGTTCCTGCCGGACAAAATTTACCGCCCCGCCCAGCGCGTCCGCTCCCAGCTCTACGGGCACCACCCCTTTGTATACTTCGACACGCTGAAAGCTGTTGGGGCTCAGCAGCCCGGGGTTGAAGGCACGGCCCAGGTAATCGGCCGGGACACCGTCACGAAACAGCCGGACCGCCCTGCCCTGGAGCCCGTTGAGGTTAATACTCACCGGCGCCCCCGCGCTACCGTTCGTGCGGATGCGCACGCCGGGCAGCCTGTTGAGTATCTGTGTAAAATCTGCAGATTGGGTATGGTAGGGCCTGATATCAATAACAATGGCCGAAACAGGCCGTTCGTTGGACAGCCTGGTCGCGCTTTTCCCGGTGACGGTTACTTCCTCCGGGAGCAGGAGGCTGTCGGGATGTGCGGACACGGGACTGCTCTGGGCAAACGAGGCATTTCCCGAAACCAGCATGATCCATACGCATATGCCTGTCAATATCTGTACGACCCTGAGGTACATTCCGTATTTTTATTTAGATTTGTTATAAATTTTGCCACAAAAATACCCCTGTCACACGGAGGACGGGTGCCGTTTTTGGGAGTAATATGTACGTAATCGGGAGTGCAGATGAATGAGCGTGTAGATTTAAAAGACGTGCCGTACCTGCTGTTGGATCACCAGGTCATCAGCGAGGCCCCGGGCTACCACGAATGCCGGGACAGGTACGGCTATAAGGATTACCGCGAGAATGTGGTCAGTTTCAAAACGGACCGCTTCTACGTCGGCTTCGCCAGGTCGCAGGCACCGGCGCCTCTTACGGTAAAAGTGGAAGAAGCGGAGCCCCACCTGGAAATGAACTTTACTTTTTCAGGCGGTTCGGCCATCCACCTGCACGGGCACCGGAAATTTGAGCTGGAGATCGGGGGAGGCCAACAAGCGCTTTTTGTACTTCCCGATATAAAAGGGGAGCTTACTTTGTCTTCCCGCGATGCGCTGGGCATCCACCTCTCCCCGGCATTTATCCGCGAGACCTTCGGAGACGAATTACCGGTGCTGTCCGGCTTTACCGGCGACATCGACAACGGGAGGCCCTCCATACTGGGCAACAGAAGCCTGCCGATCTCCGCCGGTATGCAGGCCCGGCTGAACGACCTGATCCGCTGTCCTTATACGGGCATCCTGAAAAAGGCGTATTACGAAGCCAAAATCGTGGAGCTGCTTACCCTCCATATTGATCTGGTACAAAAATCGATCAGCCCGGCAGCACCCGCGATCCGGCTCAGCAAAGACGATATAGGGAAGCTATACCACGCGAGGGAGCTGCTGGTGCAACGCATGGACGATCCCTGCACCATCATTGATCTGTCGCGCATGGTAGGTATGAACGACTATAAGCTCAAACTCGGGTTCAGGCAGCTGTTCGGGACCACCGTATTTGCTTATTTTTCCGATATGCGCATGATAAAAGCCAAAAACCTGCTCGCTGAGCAGGACCTGACCGTCGCGGAAGTAGCCTATTCCGTCGGGTACAGGAACCCGCAGCATTTTTCATCGGCATTCAAGAGGAAATTCGGGGTATCGCCCGGCCAGATGAAGCGGTAGCTGCAAGCGGATTTTCCGCCGTATGTCTTTTCGAAAAAGTACGGGAACCACCGGAGAAGGAACCGGTACCTCCCGGATCCGGTTTTACAGGTAAAGAATCAAATCCTAACCGTCAATCACATGTCATCACATTTGAAATTAAGACATACGGTATCCGGCGGCTCCCCGTGGGAGGACAGCATGGGATACTGCCGGGCAGTCCGGATCGGCAATACCATTGAAGTATCAGGTACCGTGGCCATTGTGGACGGAGAAAAAGTAAAGCCCGACGACGCGTACGCGCAGACTTACAACATCATTGAGCGCATCGGCGCTGTCCTCGAGGACCTCGGCATGGGATTGAAGGACGTGATCCGCACACGTATCTTCACCACCGATATCTCCAGGTTCGACGACATCGCCAAAGCCCACGGTCATTTTTTTTCGGGGATCAAACCCGCCACCGGTATCTATGAGGTCAGCCGCCTGGTAGCCCCCCAATACCTTGTCGAGATCGAGTTTTCGGCGACAGCGGAATAACAAATCCGGTATTGTTATAAATGCAACATTGTTGCATTTATATTGGTCAGTTATTATATTTGCAACATTGTTGCATTCATAATTTCTGTGAAATGAAAAAGAAACTCCCGGTTACCGTGCTGAGCGGCTTCCTCGGCGCAGGTAAGACGACCGTGCTCAACCACATCCTGCACAACAAGCGGGGATTGAAGGTAGCGGTCATCGTCAACGACATGAGCGAAATCAATGTGGATGCCCGCCTGGTAGAAAACGAAAACGTGCTGTCCCGTACCGAAGAAAAGCTGGTAGAAATGAGCAACGGCTGTATCTGCTGCACGCTGCGGGAAGACCTCATGTCGGAAGTAGAAAGCCTGGCCCGGGAGGGCCGGTTTGACTACCTGCTCATAGAAAGCACAGGCATCAGTGAGCCCGTCCCGGTAGCGCAGACGTTCTCCTATGTAGACGAGCACCGCGGCATTGACCTTTCCCGGTTCAGCTACATTGACACCATGGTCACCGTGGTGGACTGCTATAACTTTTTCCGTGACTTCGACACCAATGAATTGCTGCGGGATCGCCGCCTGACGGATATGGAAGGAGATGACCGGGCAATTGTCCACCTGCTGACCGACCAGGTCGAATTTGCCAATGTCATTGTCCTGAACAAAACCGACCTGGTAGACGGGCATACCGTGGGCTTGCTGAAAGCAGCCCTTCACCAGTTAAACCCGGGCGCCCGGATCATAGAATCTGCGTTCGGGAAAGTCGATCCCGGGGAAATCCTGAACACCGGGCTTTTCGACTTCGAGGAGGCACAGGCTTCCGCCGGCTGGCAGAGGGAGCTGCAGTCGGAAACCCATACTCCCGAAACCGAAGAATACGGCATCAGCTCGTTTGTTTTCAGGAACCGGAAGCCGTTTCATCCCCAAAGGTTCTGGCACTATCTCCACACCGGCTACCCGCAGGGGATCATACGCGCCAAAGGACTGTTCTGGCTCGCTTCCCGTCCCGATGATGCATTGAACTTTTCGCAGGCGGGGGGTTCCTCCAGGCTGGAAAAAGCAGGTACCTGGTGGTGCAGCATGCCGTTTGGCCGGAGAATGAGCTATTCCTCTTTTGTGTACAACCGGGAGGCGATTGAAAGCCGCTGGAACAAATACTGGGGAGACCGGATGAATGAGCTGGTTTTTATCGGCCAGGAGGTAGACAGGGAAAAAATAATTGCCGACCTCGAAGCCTGCCTGTTGCAGGACAACGAGCTGCACCTGTTTAAAAAAAAGATCAGATTTGCAGATCCTTTCCCGCGGAATATCTAGGCGGTCAT